>CAVIOJ010000152.1:2176-8613 GCA_963644225.1 Lachnospiraceae bacterium
TGCTTTTTACAATCGAAGTGTTCAGGCGGATTACGCTGACTATGTTGTAGTTATGGCATATGATGAGCATTATTCCGGCAGCGAGGAAGCAGGCTCGGTTGCATCGATTAGCTTTGTGGAAAATGGTGTAAAAGATACCCTCGAGGAAGTACCGGCAGAACAAATCATTCTTGGAATGCCTTTCTATGCAAGAGTGTGGAAACAGTCTTCTTCCGGCTTGACATCATCGGCATACGGTATGGAAGATATGGATGCTTTCCTTGAAAGAAATGGTGCCGCAAAGACCTGGTCAGAAGAGTGCGGCCAGTATTACGCTGAGTTTACCGAGGGAGATACTACCTACATGGCTTGGACAGAAGATGCAACTTCGCTTGGTAAAAAATTAGACGTGATGAAAGACAATAAACTTGCCGGAGCAGCCTTCTGGAAATTGGGCTTTGAGACGGCTGATATTTGGAAGACAATCGGAAGTTATTTTTAACTTGGGTGGGGGCGACTCTAAATGAGTCGACGCTCCCTAAAAGACTTGTAAGCGAGTCTTGACCTGATTCAACGGAGTTAGGCTAAACTAACAAAACTTTCATTTTTCTTGTGCTATTTAGCAAAAGTGATATAATGTTGACTATGAATACAAAATTTTGCGTGGCTCGAGACAATCATATAAGTGATGCTGATTTGAAGGAAGCATCTGCAATTATTTGCAGTGGGGGACTTGTGGCATTTCCTACGGAGACCGTCTATGGTCTTGGCGGAGATGCAAAGAACCCTGAGGCTTCTCGTCGCATCTATGCAGCAAAGGGTCGTCCATCGGATAACCCTTTAATTGTACATATAGCTGAATTTTCTCAATTAGAAGAGATTGTATCTTGTGTGCCACAGGCGGCCAGAGACTTGGCTGAGGCTTTTTGGCCTGGTCCTTTGACCATGATTTTACCTAAAAATGATGTTATACCTCTTGAGACTACAGGGGGATTGGATACGGTAGCTATTCGTATGCCTTCCCATCCAGTAGCGAGAGAGTTTTTATTAGACAGCGGCTGTATGATCGCCGCACCTAGTGCCAATACTTCTGGAAGACCTAGTCCTACTACAGCGGCTCACGTGGCTGAGGATTTGGATGGCCGTATCGATATGATTATTGATGGTGGACCTGTTGGCATTGGAATCGAGTCCACTATCGTGGATTTGTCGGAGGATGTGCCTATGGTGCTTCGTCCGGGATTTATTACACTTGAGATGCTAGCAGAGGTTCTTGGAGACGTGGGGATGGATCCGGGAATCGCTGCGGAAAATACAAAGCAACCGCCAAAGGCGCCAGGAATGCGTTATCGTCATTATGCGCCAAAGGCTCAGCTGACTTTAGTAGAAGGCCCGGCGGACAGTGTGATTGACAGAATCAACGAACTGACCAAGGCAGCTATGGCTGAAGGCAAAAAAGTAGGAGTCCTCGCCACAAAAGAAAACGAAGACGCTTACATAGCCGACCAGGTGGTTGTCATCGGACAAAGAGAAGATGAAGCGGAGATTGCAAGACATCTGTTTGATGTCCTTCGTAAGTTTGACAGCTTGGATGTAGACTTGATTTTTTCCGAAAGTTTTGAGGCTGCAGGAGTGGGGCAGGCAATCATGAACCGATTGCTAAAGGCTGCAGGTCATAAGCGGATTTACGTATAAGATATTTGGAGAAGGTAGTATGGGTAAAATAAAAAGAGTGATTTTTGTCGCGGGAAGCGGGACTCTTCGAGCGGCCATGGCGGCAGCCATCATGAAAGATATGGCGGCAGATTATGGGATTGATGCTTTGGCCAGAGGATTTGTGGTTTCTTTTCCAGAACCTATGAATCAAAAGGCAGAGGCGGTTCTGATCAGCAATGACCTTCCGGTAGAAGGTTTCGTGGCTCAGCAGATTATGGCTGAAGACATTACAGATGGTACATTGATTTTTGCTTTTGATGACAATGGAAGGCAAAAATTAATCGATACCATAGATACGGCTACGGAGGACAATACCTTTGTTTTGTCCAGCTATGTAGGGGACGAAATCGAGATAGTGGATCCTTACGGAGCACCGATTCAGACCTATGGGCTTTGCTTTGAGGTGTTAAAAAAATCCATCGAAAAATTAATCGCAAAAATAAATCAGTAGCAGGGGGTGCGCTATGAGTGATAAGAGAGAGGATTATATCAGCTGGGATGAGTACTTTATGGGGGTCGCCATGCTTTCTGCCATGCGATCAAAGGACCCGAATACCCAGGTGGGAGCTTGTATTGTGAGCGATGATCACAAGATTTTATCCATGGGATACAACGGTTTTCCAAAGGGATGTTCCGATGATGATTTTCCATGGTGCAGAGAGGGAGATCCTTATGACAACAAGTATTTTTACACCACACATAGCGAGCTGAATGCTATTTTAAATTATCGAGGTGGCAGCTTGGAAGGTGCGACTCTTTACGTATCACTTTTCCCATGTAACGAGTGTGCAAAGGCCATCATACAGGCTGGTATCAAGCGCATCGTATACGATCAGGATAAGTACGAACATACGCCAGCAGTTATGGCGTCAAAGCGTATGCTTCGGGCAGCAGGAATCGAGTTTTCGCGTTACGAGCATACGGGACGAGAAGTTTCTATTTCTTTATAGAACAAAATAGGAGAAGATACTTACTTTGAAAAAAGAGCGAAATGAAGTTGCAAATGCTCTGGTTCTAATTGTACAGATTGGCATCACGATGCTGATTCCCATACTCATGTGCGGGATAGGCGGGGCTTATCTGGATGGCAAATTAGGAACAAAGTGGATTGGCTTATTGGGTTTTATTTTGGGGGCTATTGCCGGCTTTCAAAATGTCTATCGTCTGGTAAAAAAATATCTGAGAGACGAAAAGACCCCTGGCCAGATAAAAAGAGAACGAGACGAGCAAGGAAGGACGAGGGATGATCAAGGCAATCAAGAGATTAAATAGTGCACTGCCAGGATTGTTGCTTGGGATTTTGCTCTATGGACTCGCTGTACAATTTATTGGAGTTTGGTTTGTTAGTGACAAGCTTCGTTATTCTACAGGACTTTGGATTGGAATCGCCTGTGCCATGGGAATGGGAATCCATCTGGCAGTGGTGATAGATGATGCGGTTCGCATCGGCGGAAGTTCTAAGATGCTTTCCGTCAAGTCAGTTTTACGTTATTTGGTGGTTGTGGCAGTATTTTTTATCATGATGTATTTTCATCTGGGAAATATTGTGACAGCTTTTATAGGAGTATTGGGGCTAAAGGTAAGTGCATATGTACAACCTTTTATGCATAAAGTGATTCTTCGGGATGACTTATTCGAGGAATCACAAGATGAACAAAAGGAGGAGGTGAAATTGTGAATGAAGCAATTTTAATGTCGGCCGCAGCAGACGACATTGACTTTATGATTCATGGACTTTATTCCTTTGAATTGTTTGGTCAGGAAGTATGGATTACAACATCCCATGTCTGTATCGCCATTGTTATGCTTGTCCTTGTGATTTTTTCCATTGTGGCAAATCGCAAGTTGGCACATGCAACGGAAGTGCCCGATACCTTTCAGAATGTTCTTGAGCTGATGGTAGAAAAATTGTCTGGCGTTGTGGAGGACAACATGGGCTCCCACGCACCGAAATTTACAAACTATATATCTACGATTTTCGTATTTATATT
Source organism: Lachnospiraceae bacterium (assembly GCA_963644225.1). Taxonomy (GTDB): domain Bacteria; phylum Bacillota; class Clostridia; order Lachnospirales; family Lachnospiraceae; genus Pararoseburia. Next base: position 5,863 of record CAVIOJ010000152.1, read on the forward strand.
GTTCAGTAATATTTCCGGACTTTTCGGTTTACGACCGCCTACAGCGGACTACGGAACTACATTTGCTCTGGGTATCATAACATTCGCATTGATTCACATCACAAAATGGAGACATCAGTCACCAAAGCAGATTTGGGTTGATATGTGTTCTCCACTACCACCATGGTTTCCGCTATGGTTGCCGATCAACTTGATCAGCGAGATTGCAGTGCCAATTTCTTTGTCGCTGCGTTTGTTTGCCAATGTTTTGTCCGGTACCGTAATGATGGCCCTTGTTTACGGCTTGCTAGCAAAGATTGCATACGTTTGGCCAGCAGTGCTCCATGTATACTTTGATTTATTCTCTGGAGCGATTCAGACTTATGTATTTTGTATGCTTACCATGACATACATTACACAGTCCTTTGGGGACGAGTAGAAATTTTTTTAATCAGGAGGAGAAAACTATGAACATTACAGGAGAAGATTTGATTTTAGCATGTTCCGCTATCGGTGCTGGTCTTGCAGTTATCGCAGGTATCGGACCTGGTATTGGACAGGGTATCGCAGCAGGACACGGTGCAGCAGCCGTTGGACGTAATCCAGGAGCACAGGGACAGATCATGTCAACCATGCTTTTAGGACAGGCCGTTGCAGAGACAACAGGTCTTTATGGTCTTGTTATCGCCCTTCTGTTACTTTTTGTTCAGCCATTATCATAGGATTTGGGCCCTAGAACAAAAGAAAGGAGGGTCTGAGAATTGGAAAGACTTTTTAACTTGGACTTCCAATTGCTGAATGATGCGTTTCTTTTAGCTATAGCCGTATTTTTCCTCTTTCTTATCATGTCCAACCTGCTGTTTAACCCAGCCAGGAAGTTTTTACAGGATAGAAAAGAAGGAATTGCCAAGGACCTGTCGGAAGCAAAGACCGACAAGGAGGAGGCTCAAAAGCTGAAGGCTGAATACCAGGCTAAGCTTGACAATGTCAACAAAGAGGCGGAAGCAATACTTAGTGAAGCAAGACAGAAGGCCTTGAAAAATGAGACCAAGATAATCAGCGATGCCAAGGCAGAGGCTGCTGCAATCATAGCCAGAGCTAATGAGGAAGCAGAGCTGGAGAAGCAGAAGGCTGCCGATGAAATGAAGCAGGAGATGATTCAGATTGCTGCTCTCATGGCAAGCAAGGTTGTAGCTGCCAATATCGACACCACTATCCAGTCTACCTTAGTAGAGCAGACACTTAAGGAAATGGGTGATACTACATGGCAAAGTTAGTTTCAAATGTGTATGGTGATGCATTATTTGAGCTGGCTGTTGAGGAGAACAGTGTGGATGCACTGTTTAATGAAGCCCAGGCGGTAATAGAGGTAATCGATACTACCCCTGAGTTTTCTCAGATGATGAATCATCCCAAGATAAGCAAGGAGAAAAAGCTGGATATTATTGAGACTTCATTCAAGGGCAATATCAGTGATGCCCTTATAGGCCTGCTGCTTAAGCTGGAGGAAAAGGGTCATGCCAAGGATATGAAAAAGGTGCTTTTATACTTTGTCGACAGAGTGTACGAGTACAAGAAGATAGGCAGGGCTTCAGTGGCCACTCCCATGGAGCTTGGTCCTGACCAAAAGCAGGATATAGAGGACAGACTTCTTGCAACCACCTCATACCAGTCCTTTGAGATTAGTTATGAGATAGACCCTACACTAATAGGGGGAATGGTAATTCGAATAAATGACAGAGTTGTGGACAGCTCCATCAAGACAAAGCTTAGCAACCTGACCAAGGAATTATCAAATATTCAATTGAAAGTAGGTGAATGCGCTCCATGAATTTAAAACCAGAAGAGATTAGCTCGGTTATTAAAGAGCAGATGAAACGCTATTCAGCTGATTTGGATGTGTCAGACGTAGGCACAGTTATTCAGGTGGCTGATGGAATTGCACGTATTCACGGATTAGAGAAGGCTATGCAGGGAGAGCTCTTGGAGTTCCCTGGAGATGTATATGGCATGGTAATGAACCTGGAGGAGGATAACGTAGGCTGTGTACTCTTGGGTTCAAGCAAGAACATCAACGAAGGAGATACCGTTAAGACTACCGGCAGGGTAGTTGAGGTTCCAGTTGGTGATGCCTTATTAGGAAGAGTTGTCAATGCCCTGGGCCAGCCAATAGATGGCAAGGGACCAATAGCATCTGACAAGTTCAGACCTATTGAGCGTGTGGCATCAGGCGTTATTTCTCGTAAGTCCGTAGATACTCCACTTCAGACAGGTATCAAGGCCATTGATTCAATGGTTCCTATCGGAAGAGGACAGCGTGAGCTTATTATCGGCGACAGACAGACAGGTAAGACTGCTATCGCCATCGATACAATTATCAACCAGAAGGGACAGGGGGTAAAATGTATTTATGTTGCTATTGGCCAGAAGGCATCTACAGTAGCAGCCCTTGTTAAGACCCTTGAGGAGTATGGCGCCATGGCTTGGACTACAGTAGTAGCAGCTACAGCAGCTGAGCTGGCACCACTTCAGTATATTGCACCATATGCAGGCTGTGCCATTGGTGAGGAGTGGATGGAAAAAGGTGAGGATGCCCTCATTATCTATGATGATTTGAGTAAGCATGCCACTGCATACCGTACCCTGTCCTTGCTCCTTCGCCGTCCACCAGGACGTGAGGCATACCCAGGTGACGTATTCTACCTGCATTCAAGACTTCTTGAGCGTGCGGCAAGATTGTCAGACAAGCTGGGTGGTGGATCACTGACAGCC
>CAVIOJ010000153.1:0-3080 GCA_963644225.1 Lachnospiraceae bacterium
GTTTTATAGATGCCAGATATCCTCATTGTACTGGGCGATAGTTCTGTCTGATGAGAAGAAACCAGCCTTGCTGATATTGATAAGCATCTTCTTTGCCCAAGAAAGTCTATCTTCGTAATCTCCGTAGATTTTTTCCTTGGTAGCCTTGTAATCCTCAAAATCAGGAAGGGTCATAAACCAGTCCTTGCTTAAGAGCTCGTGATGAAGTCTCTCGAGATTTTCCTTCTGACCAACTGCCATCATGGTATCGCTTACCAAAAAGTCGATAGCACGCTTGATAGCTGGATCCTTGTCGTAGTAATCCTTTGACACATAGTCTGCCTTTTCGTAGTGGGCGATGACATCGTCGGAAGACTCACCGAAGATGTAGATATTGTCATCTCCTACAAACTGATGCATCTCCACGTTGGCTCCGTCCTCTGTTCCGATGGCTATGGCGCCATTCAACATAAATTTCATGTTGGAAGTTCCAGAAGCCTCTTTGGAAGCAAGGGAAATCTGCTCATGAATATCTGCAGCAGGAATCAACTTTTCTGCCAGCGTTACGTTGTAGTTTTCCACCATGACTACAGATAAGTAAGGTGAAACCTCTGGGTCATTTTTGATGATTTCCTGCAGACACAAAATCACATGGATAATATCCTTTGCAATAACGTAGGCAGGAGCGGCCTTTGCGCCAAAGATTACTGTAATCGGGCGCTTTGGAAGTTTGCCTTCCTTGATTTCAAAATATTTGTCGATGACATAGAGGGCGTTCATCTGCTGTCTCTTGTACTCGTGAAGTCTCTTGATCTGGATATCAAAGACTGAGTTCGGATTGATTTCGATTCCCTGAGTTTCCTTCAAATAAGCAGCCAGTTCCTCTTTCTTGCCCTGCTTTACAGCCAAGAGTTTTTCAAGAACTGTCGCGTCATTTACGTATTTACCCAAGTTTTCAAGGGCAGTAGCATCCTTCTTGTAGTCATCCCCGATCAACTCTGTAAGAAGGTCTGCCAGAGGATGGTTGCAGTGTAACAGCCAGCGACGGAAGGTGATACCGTTTGTCTTGTTGTTGAATTTTTCTGGATAGATCTTGTAAAAATTATTTAACTCGCTGTTCTTTAAAATCTCGGTGTGCAGGTAAGCAACACCATTTACAGAATAGCCATAGTGAATATCCATGTGTGCCATGTGTACTCGATCTTCATCGTCGATGATGGCAACTGACTTGTCATGATAGGTATCATTTACCTTGTTGTTCAACTCATGGATGATTGGCAAAAGTTGAGGAACGGCCTTTTTCAAGTAGTGGATTGGCCATTTTTCAAGTGCCTCTGCTAAAATGGTATGATTGGTGTAAGCGCAAGTCTTTGAAACGATTGCGATGGCTTCTTCCATGCGAATTCCCTCCTCCATGAGAAGGCGAATCAACTCTGGAATTACCATACTTGGATGAGTATCGTTGATCTGTACAGTAGCATAGTCAGCCAAATCGTGGAGATTGCTGCCTCTTTCTTTTGCCTCGTCGATAATCAGACGAGCAGCATTTGCTACCATAAAGTACTGCTGGTAGACGCGAAGAATACGGCCTGCTTCGTCGGAATCATCTGGATAGAGGAAGAGTGTGAGGTTCTTTGCGATATCCTCTTTGTCAAAATCGATGCCTTCTTTTACCAGATTCTCATCCAAAGTATCTACGTCAAAAAGGTGCAGCTTGGTAGTTCTTCCCTGGTAACCAACCACATCGATGTCATACATACGTGAAGTCAGATTGAAACCGCCAAAAGAAATCTCATAGGTGCGCTCGGTTTTTGTCAGCCAGTTGTGATCTTCAATCCAAGGATTTGGTGTCTCATGCTGCAGATTGTTTTCAAAAACCTGCTTAAAGAGTCCGAAGTGATAGTTGAGTCCCACGCCGTCTCCGTTTAAACCGAGAGTAGCGATGGAGTCCAAAAAGCAGGCAGCGAGTCTTCCCAAACCACCATTTCCCAAAGATGGCTCCGGCTCAACCACTTCGATTTCAGCCATGGTCTTGCCATATCTTTTTAAGCATTCTTCCACTTCGTCGTAAAGTCCCAAGTTAATCAGGTTATTTGACAGAAGCTTTCCAATCAAAAATTCTGCAGAAATATAATAGAGCTTTTTCTTTCCTTCGGTAGAAACCTTTTTTGCAGCCTCATCTTTTACCATCTCAAGAAGTGCCACATAGAGTTGCTCGTTAGTTACATGTCCAGGATCTGTGCCAAAACAGTCCTTCACTTTTATCTCAAGTGCATTCATAAAATAAAACCTCCCTTTTGTTTGCGCTTTTTTGAATCTTGACCTAAGTATAGTCGCCTTAGAAGATATAATCTTGTCAGATAGTGTCAAAAAGTAGTACAATCCTATCATAATTTTGAAAAAACCCCTAAAAATGCTGAAAAACATCATGTATTTTAGAAGAAAACTATTTTTGCAGCCGAGGAGAAAAAATGGATATCAAGTCTTACGAAAACTTTCAAGAGAAAAAAGAACATGGAAAAAATACCTTTCCCTATAATACATACCTCTGCTCCATTCCTTTAGACTTTACCGAAGTGCCTATGCACTGGCACGAGGAGATGGAAATCATCTATGTAAAAAAAGGGGCCATGTATGTTTCTGTAGAATTCAAGGAAGAGTTGGTATGTGGGGGCTCTTTTGTCCTCGTACTTCCAGGACAATTGCATGCCATAAGACAGGCATCAGAGGATGGCGATGGCAAAATTGCTGAATATGAAAATATCATGATCGGCCAGGATATCCTGTACGGAAAAAAAGATGACGTAATCAGAAAAGACTATATCGAACCCCTTTTTAGCCATAAGAGGATACTTCCATCTTTTTACAAGGAGGAGGAAAAAGGCTACAAAGAAATGAAAGCCTGCTTAGATGCCATGGATCAAATTTCATCGGAATTAAAAGAGGGCCATGAACTTTTGATCAAGTCAGAACTCTATCTTTTGCTCTATCATATCTATGCTCTAAGCAAACAGCAGATGACTACGAGAAAAAAAGCGGACCATCAGGAAATGAAAGCGGCACTAAAATATATCGAGATACACTATATGGAAAAAATAACC
>CAVIOJ010000154.1:0-8939 GCA_963644225.1 Lachnospiraceae bacterium
GCCCTACCAGGATGGCTCTATCCATGCTTTCTTCGCTTTTTATTGTATTTTTTTCAAAAGATGTATTTTCATCTGATCTTATATCTGATGTTTTTATATTTCCCATGAAATTCCTCTCTTGTAAATGATTTCTTATATTATAAAGTGAAATCTCTTTTGTTTCGTAGTATAATAACTTACTGCAATTGCGAGTTATCATTAGATAGTTATATAATATCTTGCAATTGTCAGTTATCATATCACAGATATGGATTCAAAAATAGAGGTAGTTATGCAAAAAACAATTACAAGATATGATGAAAAACCTTATGATACCAGCTTTTATGCTACGGTCATAAATGCCAGACCAGGAAATGAGGATGGAATTTATGAAGTGATACTCGATGAGACTCTCTTTTTCCCTGAGCAGGGCGGTCAGACACCGGACCGGGGCTATTTTATTGGCTCGGACAAGAGAAACACGGGTAAGTGCCAGGTCTTGGATGTGCAGATCAAGGACGGCATAATTATTCATAAAATACGTGGCATGCTATGCGCGGGTGATATGGTTCGAGGCGAGATAGACTGGTCACATCGTTTCTCCAATATGCAGCAGCATACGGGAGAGCATATTTTTTCCGGATTGGTGCATAGTAAATATGGCTATGAAAACGTGGGATTTCATCTCAGTGATTCTATCGTAACCATGGATTTTAATGGGCCGCTGACGAGTGAGCAGGTAGAAGAACTAGAAAGATGCGCCAATGATGTGATTGCGGCAAATTTGCCGGTTCGGGCATTTTTCCCTGATGATGAAAAACTAAAGGAGTTAGAATACCGCAGCAAAAAGGAACTTACCGGCCCTATTCGTCTTGTGGAAATTCCGGATGTGGACTTGTGCGCCTGTTGCGCTCCCCATGTTGGCCGAACAGGAGAAGTCGGTCTGCTCAAGATTATGAGCCTGCAAAATTACAAGGGAGGCGTTCGTCTAAGTCTCTTATGTGGTAAGAGGGCCTTAGAGGCCTTTCGTGGGAAAATGAAGACCATCGATGATGCCATGCAGGCCCTCAGTTCCTCTGAGGAGGAGATTGTCTCTCATATAAAAAGGATTCAAAAGGAAAATCAAAATCTATCCTTTAAGTTACAACAGGCTCAGATGGAACTTCTTTTACTAAAAGCGAAAGCTTTGCCAAAAGATGCAGAACATGCTCTTTTGCTGGTGGATTCCTGTGATAATACAGCCATGCGAAAGACTGTCAATGCCATGATGGAGGCTCACCCGGGCTATTGCGGAATTTTTGCAGGAAATCAGATCGAGGGCTATCGCTTCATTGTGGGAAGTCAAAACTTAAACTGCAAAATTGAGGCGGATTATCTGAGAAATCGTTTTGGCGCCAGAGGCGGCGGAGGCGAGCAGATGATTCAGGGAAGTATCCAAGGCGTGACACCCGAGGAGTTACAGATGAGTTGGATAGAAAAAGAATAATAGGAAAGAAAACAACAGGAAAGAAAACAATAAAATCAGTAGTGTAAGAAAGGATAAAAAATGCGAGCATACGAAAGATTATTAAGATATGTAAAGATTTATACAACCAGTGATGAAGATTCGACTACGACGCCATCAGCGGCAAGGGAGTTTGATCTTGCCAATATTTTAGTGGATGAGATGAAGGAGATTGGTATAAAAGATGCCCATGTAGACGACAAGTGTTATGTCTATGGTAGCATTCCTGCTACCCCAGGTTATGAGGATAAGCCGGCCATCGGATTTATCGCCCATATGGACACTGCACCGGATTTCTCTGGGGAAAATGTGAATCCAATCCTTCACGAAAATTATGACGGGAAAGATGTCCTGCTTGGAAATAGTGGCAGAACTTTAGCAATCAAGGATTTTCCACATCTGAAAAATTTTGCAAAAAGAACCCTTATTACTACGGATGGAACCACACTTTTGGGTGCGGATGATAAGGCTGGAATCGCTGAAATCATGACTGCCGCAGAGAGAATTTTGACAGAAGAAATTCCACACGGCAAGATTTGTATTGGCTTTACACCAGACGAGGAGATTGGTGCCGGCGCCGACCATTTTGACGTAGCTCATTTTGGCGCAGATTATGCATATACATTGGATGGAGATCTGGAAGGAAATATCGAATACGAAAACTTTAATGCTTCATCAGCTGAGGTTATCGTCCGTGGAAATAATGTTCATCCGGGCTCTGCCAAGGATATTATGGTCAATTCCATCACTGTTGCCATGGAATTTCACAACATGCTTCCAGCGGAAGAAGTTCCTGAAAAGACAGATGGCTATGAAGGATTTATTCATCTTACAGATATGGCTGGAGATGTGGCCCAGACAAAACTTTCTTATATTATAAGAGACCATGATTTGGAAAAATTCCATGCCAAGGAAGCTTGCATGAGAGCGGCTGCTGAAAAAATAAATGAAATTTACGGACCAAATACCTTGGAGCTTGTCATAAAAGAATCTTATTTGAATATGAAATGTAAGATTGATGCCTGCCCAGAAGTGATCGACTGGGCCAAGGAAGCTATCCGCATGGCTGGCATCGAGGCCAAAGAAGTGCCAATTCGTGGTGGTACAGATGGAGCCAGACTTTCTTTTATGGGTCTTCCTTGTCCAAACCTCGGAACAGGCGGCTTTGGTTTCCATGGACCTTATGAGCATATTAGCGTAGAGGGTATGGATACTTGCGTTGACATCATTTGCAATATTGTAAAAAGTATATAAAATACATTAAGTGTGTATTATATTAAATTCATTATATTATTCGATTGACAAGACTATATTTTTGCGTATAATAAAAAAGAATTGTTTGCGACATAGCGACACTTGTATGAGGTGGCAAGAATTTTGAGTGTGCAATGACAAGGGAGTCATTCACACTTTTTTGCGTGTTGAAAAAACACTTTGCCGCGTTAAAGCGATAACGCTATGATAAAATAAAGAGGAGATTACAAACATGGGTAAGTACATTGTAAAGAGAATCGCTCTTGCGATTCTTACGATTTTCGTAATTAGTTTGATTACATTTTTCTCTATGAATGCCATCCCTGGTGGCCCATTCAACTCAGAGAAAGCTAAAAGTCAGGCTGTTATGGAAGAATTGGAGGCACGCTACGGACTGGATCAGCCACTTATTGTCCAGTACAAGAACTATATGGTAGGCGTGTTACATGGAGATTTTGGCGTGAGCCTTAAAACAGATCGTCCAATTTCAGATATCATTGGAGAGAGTTTCCCAATATCTGCAAAACTTGGTATTTTGGCTGCATTGGTGGCGATAGTCTTTGGAATTGTTCTTGGTTCCATTGCGGCACTTATGAGAAATAAGTGGCCGGATCGTATCATCGTATTTTTCGTAACGTTGATTACGTCGATGCCGTCATTCGTTATTGCTACATTATTGCTTTATTTCTTCTGTATCAAGCTTGGCGTGGTACAGGCATTTAACGCAGGAGAAGACATGGTATTACTTCCTGTATTATCATTGTCACTTTCACCGATGGCATATATTACACGTCTTACAAAGACATCGATGTTGGATGCTTTAGGACAGGATTACATCAGAACTGCAAAAGCAAAGGGTGTTAGTCAGATGAAGGTTATCTTCGTTCACGGACTCCGTAATGCACTGATTCCTGTAATTACATATGTAGGACCTATGATCGGTGGTATTCTTACCGGATCAATGGTTATTGAAAGTATTTTCAACATTGGCGGACTTGGTTCGAAGTTTGTAAGTTGTATCACAAACCGTGATTATACGATGATTATGGCGACGACACTGTTCCTTGCTGTTATCATGGTTGTTGCCAACCTTATTACTGATATTGTATACAAGTTGGTTGACCCACGTATTTCGCTTGATTAAGGAGAATTTGTAAAATGAGAGATGATATGAAAAGAGCTCCTCTTTCGGCACAGATAGATCTTAGCAAGTTTAAAATGCAGGACTTTTCAAAAGCTACAGAGGAAGAAAAAAGACAGCAGGAAGTTATGGGCGAGTCTACTACATTCTTAAAAGATGGTCTTAGACGTTTGCGCAAAAATCCACTTGCCATGACATCGATTGTTGTTTTGTTATTACTTATTCTGGTTATCCTTTTCGCACCAAAGATTGTGCCTTATGGATATGCAGATATCGTGAAGGGTGCCCAGAACCTTGGACCTTTCCAGTATAGCGAGGCTGAGCAGATAAAAATAGATGCGGGAGAAAAAGTCTTCCCACATATCTTTGGTACAGACGAACTCGGGCGTGATTACTTCATCCGTGTTGTATACGGAGCAAGAGTTTCCCTTGGTGTTGGTGTATTTGCATCTATCCTTGTACTCATCATCGGTATTGTATACGGATCTATTTCAGGATTTTGCGGTGGCAAAGTGGATATGATAATGATGCGAATCGTAGATATCATTTATTCTTTGCCAGATATGCTTCTTATTATTTTGTTGGCAGTAGTGCTCAATGAAGTACTTGCCCCTGTTATAAAGGGTACGGTACTTTCAAAGCTTGGTGTAAATATGATTGCACTCTTTATCGTATTCGGTTGTTTGTATTGGGTTGGTATGGCACGACTCATTCGTGGACAGATTCTTACCATCAAGCAAAATGAATACATTCTCGCTGCAAGATGTATTGGTACATCATCAGCGCGTACTATTCGCAAACATATATTACCAAACTGCTTGTCTGTAATTATTATTACTACAGCACTTCAGATTCCTTCAGCTATTTTCACTGAGAGTTATCTGTCTTTTATCGGTCTTGGTGTATCGGCTCCTATGCCTTCACTTGGATCTTTGGCCAACAGTGCGCGTGGTGGACTTCAGAGTTATCCTTTGCGACTGATATTCCCGGCCCTTGCAATCTGTCTGATTGTTTTGACATTAAATCTTATCGGCGATGGTCTTAGAGATGCATTTGACCCTAAATTATCTAAGTAATAAGGAGTGAGTAGAATGGAAGACAATAAATATGTTCTTGAAGTATCTGATCTGCACACTACCTTCAAGACTGACAATGGAGACGTATCCGCTGTAAATGGTGTTAGCTTTAAACTTGAACCTGGAAAAACTCTTGGTATCGTAGGAGAGTCTGGTTCAGGTAAATCAGTTACAGCATATTCAATAATGCAGATTTTGGCTGACAACGGTGCTATTACCGGTGGTTCAGTAAAATACAATGGTGACGATATTACAAACTGGAATAAAAAGCAGATGGCTGACTTCCGTGGAAAATGTTGTTCAATCATTTTCCAGGATCCGATGACATCACTCAATCCTGTTTTTACAGTTGGTTACCAGTTAGAGGAAGCTGTGCTTTTGCACACTAACCGTACAAAGCAGGAGGCAAAAGAGCGTGCTATCGAGATGCTTACACTTGTAGGTGTAAATGAGCCTGAAAAGCGTGTAAAGCAGTATCCACATGAACTTTCAGGTGGTATGAGACAGCGTGTCATGATTGCCATGGCGCTTGCCTGCGAACCTGACATCCTCATCGCTGATGAGCCTACGACAGCTCTTGATGTTACAATTCAGGCACAGATTCTTGAACTGATGCAGTCATTACAGGAAAAACTTGGAATGGCTATCATCATGGTTACACATGACCTCGGTGTTATCGCTTCTATGTGTGACGAAATCATCGTTATGTATGGCGGTCGTGTATGTGAGAGAGGAACTGCAGATGCTATTTTCTATAGCCCTGCACATGAATACACAAAGGGATTGCTTCGTTCGATTCCTACAAAGTCTAACTCAAAGGAAAGACTTGTTCCAATCGGTGGAACACCGATTAACCTGCTCAATATGCCAAAGGGATGTGCTTTCTGCCCTCGTTGTGAAGAAGCAATGAAGATTTGCTTGAATGAGAAACCTGAGGAAATTTGGGTTGGCGAAGACCACTTGGCATCATGCTGGGTAAATATCAAAAAGATGGCCGAGGAGGAAAACGCAAATGAGTAATGAGACAAATAATCAGGAATACTTGCTTAAAGTTGATCATTTGAAACAGTATTTCCCAATCCGTGACGGCTTTAAAAAGATGGAATTAAAGGCTGTAGATGATATCTCTTTTGCAATCAAACCTGGCGAGACACTTGGTCTTGTTGGAGAATCTGGTTGTGGTAAGACGACAGTAGGACGTACACTTTTACGTCTCTACAAACCTACAGCAGGAAGAATTGAATTCGAAGGAAACGTGCTATTTGACAGTGATAAAAATATAGATGTAAATATGCATCCATATCGTAAACAGATGCAGATGGTATTCCAGGATCCATATTCTTCACTGAACCCACGTATGACAGTTGAGGATATTATAGGTGAGCCTCTTGATGTTCATAAGCTTTACAGCAATAAGGCAGAGCGTCATGAGAAAATTTTGGACCTTATGGAGACTGTAGGACTTAATGCTGAGCATGCCACACGTTATGCCCATGAGTTTTCCGGTGGACAGCGTCAGCGTATCGGTATTGCTAGAGCACTTGCAGTAGACCCTAAATTTATCGTTTGTGATGAGCCTGTTTCAGCTCTTGATGTTTCTATCCAGGCACAGGTAGTAAATATGTTCGAAGATCTTCAGAAAGAGAGAGGATTATCTTATCTCTTTATTGCACATGATCTTTTGGTAGTACAGCATATTTCAGATAGAATCGCTGTTATGTATTTGGGACATATGATGGAACTTGCAGATTCCAATGAACTTATGGACAATCCAATCCATCCATATACTGAGTCATTGCTTTCAGCTGTACCTATCCCAGATCCTGAGACAGCCAGAAATAGTAAACGTATTGTTCTCGAGGGAGATGTTCCTTCACCGCTTCATATGCCAAGCGGATGTCCGTTCCGTTCTCGTTGCAGATATGCAACAGAAAAATGCGCAGCAGAGTGTCCTCAACTTACAGACAGAGGCAATGGACACATGGTTGCTTGCTGGAACCGATAAATTGGTTTTTTCGATGGGTTACAATCCGGCCCATCGCTTAAACATACACTTTTATATTATTTTTAGGAGGAAAAAATATGAAAAAGAGACTTCTTGCTCTTGCTCTTGTTGCAGCTATGGCACTTGGCATGACTGCTTGCGGAAACAAGAGTGACTCAAAGAGCGACGCTAGTGATTCTAGTTCTGAGTCAACTGCAACTGTTGATTGGTCAGAATATGATGCATTAGTTGATTCTATCCGTAAAGAGACAGATCTTGCTAAGAGAGCAGAAATGATGCATGAGGCAGAGGATATGCTTATGGAGACATGGTGTATCGTACCACTTTACTACTACAATGACTCATACATGCTCAAAGATTATGTAAGCGGTGTATACTCTACAGTTGAAGGTATGAAATACTTCTACAAAGCTACTAATTCAAAAAATGCAGGTCAGTTAAATATCTTCATGGCATCTGAACCAGATCACATCGATCCAGCACTTAACAGTTCTGTAGATGGTGGATGTCTTGCAGTAAACAGCTTTGAAGGACTTATGCGTTACAACGCAGATGGCGAGCTTGAGTTAGCTTGTGCTGAAAGCTATGATGTATCTGAGGACGGATTGACTTATACATTCACAATGCGTGATGGCCTTAAATGGTCTAACGGCGAAGAGCTCAATGCAAAGGATTTCGAGTACGCTTGGAAGAGAATGGCTAACCCTGAGACAGCTGCTGATTACAGCTACCTTTGCGCAATGTTCGCTGGATATGATGAGGAAAAAGGTCTTGCTGATGACGATGTAGTTGCATCTGAAGATGGAAAGACATTGACAGTTAAGCTTGCTTCTGTAACACCATATTTCTTAGACTTATGTGCATTCCCAACATTCTTCCCTGTATATGAGGATGTTGTTGCAAACAACTCTGATTGGGCAAATGATGCTGGTGAGAACTTCGTAACAAACGGAGCATTTTCACTTAAATCTTGGAACCATGATTCAAGCATGGTATATGTAAAGAACCCATACTACTGGGATGCTGAAAATGTAACTGTTGATACTATGAACGTAATGCTTACAAGTGATGATGTATCAGCATACACAGCTTACCAGAACGGTGACCTTGATTTCATCGATTCTGTTCCAACAGCTGAAATCGAATCAGCTAAGGAGACAGGTGAGTACTACACAGTTGACAACCTTGGTACATACTACGCTGGATTCAACATCAACTCAAGCTTATACTCTGATCTTGGATTAGATGCTGAGGAAGCTGTTAAGTTTAGACATGCAATCGCTCTTCTTATCGATCGTCAGTACATCATTGACACAATTGCTCAGGGTGGACAGAAGATCGCTACTACATTCATCCCAGAAGGTGTTTCAGATGGTAACGGCGGAGAATTCAAGAATAAGGATTACTACGGCACAGACTATGAAGCAAATGTAGAAGAAGCTAAGGAATTGCTTGAAGAAATCGGATTGTATGATTCTAGCACAGGAGCTTTGACACAGACAGTTGAATTCACTTACCTTACAAACAACTCAGAGTCAAACGTTAAGATTGGTGAAGCTATTCAGGCAGACCTTTCTACAATTGGTATTGATCTCAAGATCGAGCAGCAGGAGTGGAATGTATTCCTTAACGCTCGTAAGGAAGGTCAGTTCGACTTTGCTCGTGAAGGTTGGGTTATGGATTACAACGATCCTATCAACATGCTTGAGATGTTCACAACAAACTCAGGTAACAACGATATGCAGTTTGGTCGTTAATCCTTGCTTAGTATCTATCAATTAGATTAACGAATATTAAAGAGAGTCACGCATTTAGGTGCGTGGCTCTTTTTTTCTTTGCAGAAATTTTTCCGGATTTCTTATAAAGAAAAAGCGCGTCAAATACTTAATGTTTGGATTGCAAATTTTGTGGAAAACATTGCACAAGTTGTTGTGTTATGCAAAAAATTAAAAATAGAAATGGATTCGTGCTATACTTTGC
>CAVIOJ010000155.1:0-9716 GCA_963644225.1 Lachnospiraceae bacterium
CGGAATTGTCCGTCACCTTTAAAACTGTGGCTGCCCGCTTGTCTCCTTCATCCGCCATGGATTTCATTTTGATTTTGTTTACCGTAGTCAGCGCTGTTTCCGCCGATGAGAAAAAAGCTGATAAAATCAAAAGTATTACTAAAACTATTAACTGAAGTATCGAGACCGTATCCAAAAAAACATCACTCCTTTTTTCCAATAAAATATTTGTCTCTATTCCCTTCATTATATAAAATTTCAGTTATAAATCAAGAATTATCACCTTTGTTTTCTCAGGAGTACCATCTTCTATGCGCTTAAAAGTAGCCAATAAACATCCTGTTAGCTTTTCATCTTCCTTCCACTTTGACTCCGCCATCAGGCCGCCACTGCCTTCCTCTTCTTTTTTATAATTATTTTCGTCAATGCTTCTATAGACCACCGCATTGTCATCTACAAAGTCTCCCATATAAGCTCCGGCAGCTGTTATTGTGATGCGAATCAGCTTTTCCGTCACATTTTTTGCTCCATCTTTTGCAATGATTTTTGCCGTAGCAGAACCAATCTCATCAAAAGACAAAAGCAAATCCTCCTCCGGAAGTTCCACAGAAAGTTCCACATTTTTCCCATCTTCTGCGTCATCGGCTGTTACTTCCTTTAATATTTCTGCAGCTGTTACTTTTCCATTCTCTACTTCTTCCACGGAAAAATACCGATTGTATGCCGCAATTGTCGGTGGCTGATCCCAGACAGCATACAAAATCATATTGGAAATCTTTCCATCTCCATTAATTTTTGCCTGGTCTGTAGAAAGCAAATCCCGCCCCCAAGCATTTATATCAATCTTTGTATTTTCCGGCAGCAAGTCTCCATCAAAGTACTTGGCATCAGTTCTTTTTGCCCATCCCTGGAAAGAATAATCCACCACTTCTTTTACTTCTTCAGAAAAATTCTCATCGTAGACTAGCCTTTCATATCTTTTTTCAAAAGAGTTACCTGGCAACAAAAAGGTTTTGTCACTGGCATTTGCGATAGTATAGTCATCTCCTGATGTCTGCCCATTACCGCAGATTGTCAGATCCGCTATCACATCATAAATGGCATAAAAAGTATAGTCGCAAGTCGCCCGATTTGCTGGAATGGTATAAGTCATTTGGGGCGAAAAAACCAGATGATTTCTATCTTTGTCAAAGCTATATCCTAAAAGTGTAAAAGAACTAAATTTTTTCCCATCAAAAAAATAATCCGTATTCTTATAAGAAAGTGTGGCCGCTTCCTTCCAATAAATTGTCTCATCACCAGGCGTTTTTGCCGTCAAGTGACTGCCTATTATATTTCCATCATAATGAACCTTATAAGATTCTGAGACTATAATATCCCCTGCACTTCCATTGCTTCCTACTCCTGCGCGCAAAAGTGCAGACTTATAGCCATTTCCTTGCCTTGTGCTCGTCTTTGCATTTTTTAAGTTCATTTTCAGAAGCATCTGATTAGCCGTGCTTTGATTTTTTCCATAGGCACATCTCGCCACTATCCTGCCTGGGTTCGGTCTTGTTTCCTCTAAAGTGATGGCAAGATTTTTCTCACCACAAGTTAGCGGGCCTGTAAGTTCCAAGATACAATTTTTTGCCAGATAGATGCCCTTATTTCCAAAAGAAGAGATGCCTCTAAGTTGATAAGTCCCCTTTTGTACTACATCATAATTGGAATTATTTGCATAACTTCCTTTATTCGAAGAAACAAAGGCTCCCGGGTCAATACTTAGCCCCGTGGTATTTTGATAGATATCACATTTAATCAAATCCAATCTTCCTGTGTTAGAAATCGCGGTTTGGTTGGAATAAAATTTTGTTCCTTCTGCGATTCCATATGGTCGGTTAAAAAATCCATTTAAAAGGCCAACGGTATTCCCTAAGACCTGGCCTCCTTCCAATCTAAAAGAATTTGCCGCTTCATTTCCTGAAAAGACACCCCAGTTACTATTTTTGATGGTACAGTTCTTATAGGTAATCTGACGGTTGCCGCATGCCCAGATACCACAATTTGCTCCACTTGTGCTGGTATTTTCCACATAGCCTGTAGCATTTCCAAAATAGGTAATTCCCGCTCCCCCGTGCATCCATTTATTAGGATTATAGCGATTGGCATTAGCATTAGAATTTCTCACTTCCATATAGCCATCCTGTGTCATAAATCCCCAGGAAGAGTCATATGCAGTACAATTATTGCAATAAATTGCCGCACCATATCCGTCAGTATTTCGAGAGAAAAAGGCAGCCCCGTCGCAATTGAAGGCAAGACAATTGGTAAAATATCCAGCCGCTCCATATCCCACCCTGTTTTCAGAAACAATATTAAAACCCGTGCCTCCGCCAAGGCCTGCATCACTGATATAACCATAATTCAAATTGTTGCAAACAGTAGTATCCGTTCCAATCCAGGTAGCATTGATAATATCAACTACAGAGGATCCGCCTTCCGTTGTAGCCCCATTATTCCTGTGATTATTTCCATTTAAAATAAGGTTTCCTTCAGTAATCAATGTGGCTCCATTTGAAACCCAGATCATAGGACCTGATTTTGCCATATTATTGATCATCTGATGTCCATTTCCATTTACTGTGAAGGTATAATTTCCCGAAAATGACCACTGGTCAGTCATTGAAATATCATTCAACAAAACAAACTTCCTGGCACCATAGTTAAAGAAACCATCCAAAAAATCCCACCAGCTGCTACACATCCAATAGTCATAAAACCATCCGTAGACATTAGCTAAGGCAATTGCATTGCTCTCTTCCGCCAGGCTTGCGGTTGATAACATTTCTTCAGAATTTAATTCATCCACTTGAAGATTCAAAGAGTTTATTTGTCCTTCAGTTTCATCTTCATCAAGCGGCGAATCAGATTCGTTGGTTTTTGATTCAACTAAATTGTTTTCTGTGCTTTCTGCTTGTTCATGTATAATGGTCTCTTCTTTACTCTTATTTGTCTCTGATGCTGTTGACGTATCACCTTTACTTGCCACTGATACACTTGATGCATCTGTTTTATCGACTGCAACTGTCATAGTCGAATCAGCTCCACTTTCAGTCTCATCCGACAATGCATTTAAAGAATCAGGTGTCTGAGTCACATCCTCCGCTTGCAATGCATTTTCATCTTCCACTTGCAATGCGTTCTCATCTTCTGCTTGCAAATCACTTCCATCCATCGCTTCCATGGCCCAAAGCGGTTGATTTGATAAAATCATCCCCATGCAAGCAAGCATGGCCAAGCCCCTTTTCCACAGACTTTTGTTCCATATACCACCTCTCCATAAGTTTTTTTCGCCTCGGTCTCCTTTAGCCATTCTTCCCCCTGACATGGTTTTTCCAAATACACTTCCAGGTACTTTTTCTCCAAATATACTTCCAGGCACTTTTTTCCCAAATATACTTCTAGGTATGTTTTCCCCAAATACATTTATTCTCGCTATGCTTCTTATTAGCATATTCCTTGTTTGTATACTTTTTTTCATAACACCTTATACTCCATCCCCTTGAAATACAGCCACAAAATTTACATCCTCTGTGACAATTTTTCCTGACTTGCCACCATCTGTCTCGTTGCCACTTGTAATACCACTTTTTGTCTCAACACTGACTGTCTTGCCACCATCTGTCTCGTTGCCACTTGTAATACCACTTTTTGTCTCATCTTCCTTCCAGCCCAAAAATTTCTTTCCAGCGATATTCGGTTCCTTGGCAGTCGGAATTTCTTTTCCCTGCATGATTTCATAAGCTTCCCAAAGAGAACCATCCACATAAAAATTCACTTTGCAAAGTTTCTTTTCTTCCTTTTGATCTATCAGTTTTGTGGAAGTGACACTACATTTTCCCTGCTTGCCAGTAAAATAGGAAAAATCCTCCACCACCTTTACCGACAGCATTCCCTGACTTATATCCTCGCCATAGATTTCAACAGTAAATTTGCTCTCCTTTTCATTTTGATTTTGCTGTAGGTGTTTTTTCAATTTTTCGCAAAACAAATCAGACAGATTCCCCCTAGCCTCTATCTCGCTTACATTTTCCCTTGCAATATCATTAAAGAGCTCATCCATTGTCAAATCCACCGCCTGCTGCAGTTCCACTTCCTTTTGGCTTTTCGTCTCCACCGTAAGAATCGTGGTAACCGAAAGCAGTGCAAGACATATTGCTACAAATCCATAAATAATATATTTCATATAACTCCCCTGTTTTATTTATTCATGCGCTTATAACTTTATTTTGGTTTGAGAAAAACTCGCATATTATTTTTCAACCCGCAAATAAACATATGCATTTTCACTGGCTCCAAGTGCATCACAAACGCCCACATGCGCCCTATAAACTCCCGCTTGCAAGAAAGAAATTTTCCCATCATCACCTACAAATACAGCTTTTGTCGTATTTATATTGGCATCCTTTCCTTCCTTTGCATTCTCAGTTTTTCCGGCGTTAGTTTCATTTTCATCCTTTCCATATTCTGTTATGGAAAAAATCTCCACATCTTCTGCATTTCCATCTTCATCCACAGCCGTGATGATTTCGTCCAATTTATATTCCCTGTTAATTTTTAGGCATTTACTAGAAATGGCGGGCAGACTTCTCGTCTTCGCAAGTTGAATCTGATCCCTTGCAGCGGATGACATCACTTCGCTATCACTTAAATCTTCACTATCTGCAATTTTTTCTGCATAAGTTCCAATTCCTTGCATAATTCCAACCTTACCTGAATACTCCCCCAAAAAAAGTATTGCAAGAAGACTCATGCAAACTACCACGGCCACCATGGCCTTTCCATATTCATCTATTATCGACTCCATAAACTCCCCCGACCAAGTTAAAATAATCCTCTTACTTTAGTGCCTTGTCTTAACCAAAGCATCTCTGCAACAGCTGTCCTAATCCTTGGCAAAATGGCGAAAGAAAAATCTTTCCCAAAAGAGTAAGCAGGGCTGTACTTGCCAAAACAGCCAGCAAAGTTTGTCCGTAATTCTCTACTATTTCTTTCATAAAATACCCCCTTTTTTATATTTCCTTCGATTTGTTATACTCTCTCCTTCACTAATGCTTAGCAAAAAAGGATTTCTCCAACCAAGTTAAAATTGGCTTTACCAATCTTCTAGTAAGCAATTTACTCCTAACACATAATTCCAAGTACATAGGAAAAACCCGCGCAAAGCATTATTCCTATCACGCCATAAAGCATGGCCATTCCATAATCTTGTATAATCTCCTGCATAATTTCCCTTTCTACCACAGATCGCAGCCTATGGTTCGTTTGTTTTCAATCCCTAAAATCTGTATCCCATAAGGATATGTCAAAAGCAAATTCCCATAGGATACATATTTTGAATTCTTCGGATTATAGACCGAAACATTCATCTCGTAACCATTGTTTTTTGCATCCTCACAGCAGGCCGAAATCACCCCGCTCGCGTAGTGTGATGCTTCAATTTTATCCACACAATCTTCCATAAAAAGATTGGCATTTCTTGAAGTAATAGCAGAATAGGTGATTCCAATTCCTGTCACTGTCAAAAAAAGCAGGCATATAATTCCCACAAATGATTTAATAATTGTCTCCATAATTCCCCCCTTTTACCTGAAACCCAAAAAATCAAATACTAACACATAGAGTACTCGCTTTTTTAGGACCATTTTCTAATCTTTCCTCTGAACTTCTCTCAAAATTTTTCGCCATCACCCAGTCATTGCCATGGACTGCATTAATACATAAAAAGCATCACCCAGCCACTGCCACGGACTGCATCAATGCTTAAAAAGCATCACCCAGCCACTGCCATGGACTGCATCAATACATAAAAAAGCATCACCATATCCGCAAGCATCTTGGCCCCACCACTCAACTGAGGTGCTAAGAATAATACCTGCATTCCAGCCAAGGCATCCTCATTTTTCATCTTTTGAGCCTGATCCAAAAGATTTTGATTGCGTCGAATAATATCGGTAATCTGTCCATTGGCATTGCCCCCACATCCTTCCGATAAAGAATAGAGCATCTTCATGGATGACTGGACCTCCGGTATGGAAAATTCAGATAGGAATCCCAGATAAGGCTCCATATCCGTCGGATGAAGTCGAAGTTCCTTTAAGAGATCATCAAGTGCCGGTTTTAATATGACTGGAGCTTCCTTGTAGGACTGCATAATAGCCACCTGCACATTTTCACTTTGTAGTAAAAGAGACACCTCTAGAAGCCACTGTGGAAAAAGTTTTTGGATTGCCCTGGTAACCTTTCGTTTCGCAATGCCATAGCCAACTTCCTTATGTCTCTTCTCCTGGTTTCTCATAACCTTTTGATACTGTCTTAAGAGTTCCTCATCGTCATAGGTCTCCTCCATTCCACGGAGAGTCAGCTTTTTATCCGCCGCATAAAAAATAATGAGATCAACCAAAAGAGTTGCCAATGTCACAAATTTTGCCACTGCAAATCCTGTAATGGAAAGATTCATCTGCTTTGCCACGTATACAAAGGAAGAACAAAGAAGCAGTGATACGGCAATGGAAATAATTACCTGCTGTCTTTTTCTTTTTTTCTCCTTCAAAAGTTCATAAGTCCGGTCCGCCCACATACTCCTGGCATCTAACATCAGTAAAATCGCATTGCCATACTCACCACCTAAATGCTCTACCTGACAGACGAAACGATGCATGGACGCAATCTGACTGGCAGGATAAGCCTTGGATATCAGTGCCAAACCGCGGCTTTCCACATCACTTTCATCGTAAGTATTCTCAATGTAGTCGATGGCTTTTTCGATTTCATTTTTCATATCCCCCGGTCCAAAAATCGAAGAAACATCGTGTAAAGTAGTAAGAATTTTCCCTGATTTTTGAAAAGAATATAGAAACTGCTCCATGTAAGTATTGGCATCCATAAAATTCTTTTGTTCATAGCGATTCTCATATAAATTGCGAAGAAAAAAAGGAAGCATAAAAAGACAGGCTCCACACAAAATCACCAGATATACTCCGTCTAAGTGAAAGAAAAGTCCCAAGCCCACGCTAAAGGCCACGCCTCCTAAGTATGTCAAAATCCCCTTTTTCCAGGTAAATTCATAACCATATTTTCGTAACTCATCCCATAACTGCCCTTGCTGCATAGTATGTCCCCCTCTTTCTTTTTTGCCTTGACGCGGTATTTTCCTCTTCAAACAAATCCTTTATGCATCTTTTTGATTGCTCCATTTCTTCTTGATTCAGATTCGCCGCGTCTTCCTCCGACGAAATCGCCATATCTTTCCAACGCAAATCCGCCATACTCTCTTCCGTAAATTTCTCGCTGTCTTCCTTTACGATAAACTCGCCATCTTCCCTTTCGATAAGCTCGCTGTCTTCCCTGACCATATCCTCGCTATCTTCCCTGGCCATATCCGCCCTGTCTTCCCTGTCGATAAACTTCCCGTCCTCGACAATCATCTCAACGCGATTTTGTCCATCTTCCCTTGTAAAAAAGCAAATCTGATCGATATAGCGCATAAGCTCTGCTGATCCGTCAGCCCCGCTTCGCAAGCCTCTGCGAACCAGGATTCCCACATCGATAAAGGAAAAAATATCATTTTCCATGCGGGTCATATCCCGGTCAGCTCCAGCCATGTTGAGCATGCGGTCCGGAATCTTACGCACATCCGAAGCGTGCAGGGTTGTCATCCCCCGCACACCGGTGCTAAAACTCTCGATCAGGTGGACCACTTCCTTGGATCTGGCCTCAGAAAGCATAATCCAGCGGGGATTCAGTCGCAGGCAGGTCTTTATAGCCAGGCTATAATCCATCTGTTTGTTAATGCGAAGCTCCACAGCATCGTGTCCCGGATGAAGGCTGGAAAAATGCCACTCTGGCGTATCTTCGATGGTGATTACCCGCTCCTCCTCCGGAATAAATCCGGATAAAAATTTACAGAGTTCCGTCTTGCCAGCTCCCGGTTCTCCTACAACTACAATATTTTTGTGTTCCAGGACAAGACCGGCAAGAAGATCTAAAACCTCCTCACTACAATATCCATCCAGAATCATCTGTCTTGCATCCAAGCGCACATAAGGCGGTGTCTTCCTGATACAGATGCTTCGGCCCATCAAGGAGACTGACTCGTGAACTACCGTAATACGCAGACAATCCGTCTCCGCCTCCAAAATCGGAGCCTGTCGATTGAAAGCCTTGCTGACGCAGTTAGCCACCCGCCCACAAAACTGATCCACGAAAGTTTCGCTAAGATGCAAATCCTTGCACAAATGGCGCTTGTTCATAATGTCCGTAACCCAGACCTCCTTGCCATTAAAATCCACATCTGTAATGGAATCATCCTGGATATAAGAATAAAGTGGTCCAAAAAAATCACTCACATTGTCCAGTGAAATCAACTGATCGCTCATAGGCCCTCCTAAGATACTGCATTATGGGTAAAGAAATAGGTCAGCAAATCAGAAAATGCTTTTCCAACAACACTATCTTTACTGGTCCCAATCAAAGCAGAAACGAGCACAATCATAGCTCCAATTACAACTACCGTAATCATGGCAGGTCCATATTCTTTTATAACGTCTTGCATAAATTTGTCCTTTCTGGACGCAAAACAAGTTCATGTGAAAAATAGGCGAAACGCCTTCGAAAAAAGAGACCATCAAAGTGATGGTGAAAACGATATTATCAAAAGAATTTTTATCTGGCAAGTCCTTCTTAAAAATTTCCTAAAGTTCGACAATTTAAAAGATTCTGTCATTTGGGCACCAACACTCGTTTACCTTTTTACTTTGCAAAAAATTTAAAGAGTTTTCCCACAAATCAAAAAAGAGAAACTCAAAAACTCGAGTTTCTCTTTTATCGCGACATTTAAAGTCCTCACCAGCACGGTCTTTCCTAACTGCTGGCATAAAAATCGGCTTATAAACCTAAACCATATTAAAGTTTTTCTGGTTCTGGATAAGAAACGCCAAATGTTTCTACTGTAACCTTTTTCATCTTTTGCTCAGCAAGTGGACGATCAGAATAATCGGTAGGAGTCTCAGCGATGGCATTTACCACATCCATTCCCTCGATAATCTGACCAAATGCAGCATACTCTCCATCCAAATGTGGGCTGGTCTGATGCATGATGAAGAACTGGCTTCCTGCAGAGTCTGGAATCATGGTACGAGCCATAGACAAAACGCCTGGTGTATGCTTCAAATTGTTTTCAAAGCCATTGTGTGAAAACTCGCCAGCGATAGAATATCCAGGGCCGCCTGTACCTGTACCTGTTGGGTCTCCGCCCTGCAACATAAAGCCGCGAATCACGCGGTGGAAGATGATTCCATCATAGTATCCGCTATTTACAAGGGAAATAAAATTGTTGACTGTGTTTGGAGCAACTTCCGGATAAAGCTCCGCCTTCATGATGTCTCCATTTTCCATTTCAATGGTTACGATAGGATTCTGTGCCATAAAATATTACCTCAACTTTCATTTTTTTAATTCAAAAATACTGACATGGATGTCTTGTCCAAAATATCATTTACAAAGGATTCCATATCATCCCTGACAGCCTTCCAATCCATAACTTCTAAATTGTATAGCTTATCATCTTTTCCGTCAAATAAATCCGGCAAATCCGATGTTTTTTTAAGATTTCCCTTGAAATATCCCTTGCCCATGTCCTTTCCGTCACAGGACATCAAAATATCTGTCACCTTGATTGAGAAACTGTCATCCTCAGC
>CAVIOJ010000156.1:0-13398 GCA_963644225.1 Lachnospiraceae bacterium
ACATCAATCTTTTCATATGGCGGCTCAGAATAGAAAGTATCACTCTTTGCCTCGTAGATGACAGAACCAAAACTGTGCTGCTTTGGACTGTGTACAATTCTCTGAGTTGATGCCACGATAGAAATCGGATATTCCTTCGTGAAGCTTCGCATGATATCCTCGAGGCTTCCTTCCTTTAAAAAGGTAAGACGCGCTGTGTCTTCCGAGCAAAAGAATATATCCACATATGGAAGAATTTTTTCAATGCACTCCTTGGCCTCTGCTCCAGACCAGAGATTCAGTCTGAAATTTACATCAAAGGAAATCAAAGCGCCTGCTTCTTTAAATTTTTTTATCATCTCAATCGTGCACTCTCTGGCTTCCAGACTGAGTGCCAAAGTTATTCCGGATACATGGAAACATCTGGTGGAAGAGTACATGCTTTCTGGAAACTCATCGATGCTAATGCGGGTCATGGAACTATTTTTTCTATCATAGACCACCTGCGGCTTTCTAGGGAAAGTGGCACTCTCATAAAAATAAGAGCCCAGTCTTGCATCCTCACTTTTATCCCAAACCAGATAATCATCGCTGACGCTAAGAGAACGCACACGGCTTCTGGCCAACTCACCAATAGGATTGGCTGGAAAACGCG
The DNA here is from genome assembly GCA_963644225.1 of Lachnospiraceae bacterium. Taxonomy (GTDB): domain Bacteria; phylum Bacillota; class Clostridia; order Lachnospirales; family Lachnospiraceae; genus Pararoseburia. The sequence continues at coordinate 635 of CAVIOJ010000156.1, forward strand.
AGATAATTCCAGTGTGAAGGCCCAAGAGGGAAACCCCGGAAGCTACATTTAGTTCCGCCCCTCCCACGTGACTTTCAAATTCATTGCTTCTTACGATACGCTTGTTTTCCTTTGGAGAAAGTCGAAGCAAAACCTCTCCCATTGCAAGCAAATCAAATTTTTCCATTTTCCTCTCCTTTTTATGTATATAACTTTAAAGCATCTGACTCAGTCGTAGTTTTTACCTCAGCAAAATATTGCTTGTCCCCCACCTTGGCTGTCGCCTAAATGTGACGAATTTTTCCGACTGATTTAAAGCAAATCCAAAATGTAATCAGGTGGGCACAAAGAGTGATGGCCCAAGTGATAGGATATGCTGCATATAAGGCGTGCTCCGTATGATGAATCTGAAAATAAGTCGCAACCCAAACCAGTCGCAAACCACAGGCTCCGGCAATAGACATAATCATAGGCAAAACCGACTGCCCAATTCCTCGCAAACAGCCCACCATAGTATCCATCATTCCACACAAGAAATAAGTGGTACAAATCACTGACATACGTATTAGTCCCGCTGCCACCACGTCCGGATTTTCTGTATAGATTCCCAAGAGCTGCCTTCCAAATATGAAAGCGCTTTCTCCGGTGATCAAACCGATCACGATCACAAGGCCTAGGCAAAGAAAGAGCACTTTTTTGATTCTGGCCCTATCCCCCGCACCATAATTTTGGCTGGTAAAAGTAACTGCCGTCTGGGATACAGCGTTCATGGCCATGTAGACAAATCCCTCGATATTGCTGGCCGCTGAGTTTCCGGCGATAATAGTGCTGCCGAAGGAATTGATAGCCGACTGAATTACCACATTTGAAAGAGAAAATACCGTTCCCTGAACGCCTGCCGGAAGACCAATTTTTATAATCCTGCCAAGAACATCTTTTTTTATTCCAAGATGGGAAAAAGAGAATTTTAAAACCCCATCCTGTCTGTGAAGGTACCAAAGAATCAGTGCTGCAGAGATATACTCAGAAATTACGGTGGCAATTCCAACGCCCGCCACATCCATATGGAATGCAATCACAAGTATCAGATTTAAGACCACATTTACCACACCAGACGCGCACAAAAAGTAAAGCGGAGTCTTGGTATTTCCCACAGCTCGCAAGATAGCGGCCCCGAAATTGTAGGTAAGAAGCGCTGGCATTCCAAGAAAATATATAGTTAAATAAGTGGTCGCCAAATCAATAACATCCGCAGGAGACCCCATCCATATCAAAAGTCGATGAGAGGCAAAAATGCCAAAGAAGGTGAGGAAAATACCGCAAATAAAACTCAAGGTAATACTGGTATGAACCGTATCCTTTACCTTTTCTGTGCGGTTGCAACCAAAGAAGAAAGCTACCGTCACATTGGCGCCTACGGAGAGTCCCATAAAAAGGTTGATGAGCAGATTTATCAGAGAAGATGTCGAACCTACCGCCGCAAGGGAAGCATCTCCCGCAAATCTTCCAACAACGATCACATCGGCCGCGTTAAAAAGTAACTGCAAAACTCCGGATAAAATAACCGGAATTGTAAAAGCAATCATCTTTCCAAGAAGGGGTCCATGAACCATATCCACTTCTTTTGTCTTGCCAACTGCCATACGAATCTTCTTCCTCCTATCTATCTTTCAATCGAACCGCTTATTCGTCTGCTTTTTTATCATCATAAGTGTCTAAAAAGTGATGTTTTACGCCATCCTTCTTGTAAGCGATGACGGTGCTTAAGTTTACATTTTCCACGCTCTTGAAGATATTACCCTCCACATATGGATTGGTTTTTTTCATCTCTTTTATGAGATTTTTTACCTCCAGGCGCTTTGATGTAGACTGGCCATCCTCCTGACAGGATGAACACGTCTCAGTAAACTTGCATGCACACTGTAAAAAATAAAGGCCATTGTAGTCACGCCAATGCTTGATGTCATCTTCCCTCACGAGATAGAGCGGTCGAATCAATTCCATCCCCTCAAAGTTACTGCTGTGAAGTTTTGGCATCATGGTCTGCATCTGTGCACCGTAGAGCATACCCATCAAAATCGTCTCAATCACATCATCGTAGTGATGGCCAAGTGCAATCTTGTTGCATCCTAATTCCTTCGCCTTGTTGTATAAATGGCCGCGACGCATTCTGGCACAGAGATAGCACGGAGACTTCTCCACATAAAAAACGGACTCAAATATATCTGACTCGAATACGGTGATAGGAATATTCATCTTTTTAGCATTGCTCTCGATAATCTGACGATTCTCGGGACTGTATCCCGGATCCATCACCAAAAATACCAGGTCAAAATTCACCTTGCGGTGACGCTGCAGTTCCTGAAAAAGCTTGGCCATCAACATGGAATCCTTGCCGCCCGAGATACAGACTGCAATCTTATCTCCCTCCTGGACCAGTTCATAATCGCGAATAGCCTTGGTAAAACGAGCCCAGATACTCTTTTTAAACTTCTTGCGAAGACTCTGTTCGATATCAAAACAGGTAGTATCCTCTTCATCCTTGGACTCTTCCTCCGAAGACATGCGTTCCATAAGCCAGCCAAGATAGCCGCCTTTTAAGCTGTAGGCATCGAAGCCCGCCTCTCGCAACTCTTCAGCTTTTTCGAGGCTTGTCTCTCCCTTTTTGCAGTACAAGACCAAGCGCTTATTTTTAAACTGTTCCACCTTGCCAAGAAGGTCTTCTGCTGGAATCAGATAGCTGTCCGAAATATTGCCATAGTTATATGACATCTCGTCTCGGATATCGATCAAGACAAATGTGTCGGCATCTAATTCTTTTACTTCCTGCCAGCTGATTTCTATATCACTCATGTTCCATCCTCTTCATCATAGTCTCTTTTTATTTTAAAAACATTGCGTTTTTTGCGAAATATGTATTATTTTTTGCTTATTTTGCACTAAATGCCCACATTCATACTTCCCATCTGATATCCTGCCAGATCCAGTGTCACATAGGAAAATCCAATCTCTTTTAGAGTAGTATAAATTTTATCCCGGTTGTCATCCCTTGCAATCAAGGCAATCTCTTCCGGCAAGACTTCAATTCGTGCCATTGTAGCCTCTTTTTCACCATGAATACGCACTCGCACCTGATGAAATCCCATATCTAAAAGCAACTGTTCAGCCTTATCTACCATGGCAAGACGATCTTCGCTGATGGTCTCTCCATAGACAAAACGGGATGACAGGCAGGCAAAAGACTGCTTATCCCAGGTAGGAAGTCCAAGGTCTTTTGACAATTCCCGGATGTCCGCCTTTGTAAGCTTCGCCTGTCGCAGAGGGCTCTTGATGCCAAGTTCTGCCACCGCCATAAGGCCCGGGCGATAGTCCCCATTGTCATCCATATTTGAACCTTCCGCCACATAGGCCATATTATGCTCTGCCGCGATAGCTAAAATCTTTTCAAAAAGTTCATGTTTACACAGATAACAGCGATTCTTTGGATTGTGACGAAATCCCTCGATGTCTAACTCCTCGGAAGCACAAACGATTTGAGTAATTCCCTCTTTTTCGCAAAACTCTCTCGCTTCTGCCAACTCTCTTTTAGGAAAAGAGCAGGAAGATGCTGTCACCGCCAAAACCCGGTCAGCACCAAGCACTTCCTTTGCCACGTAAAGCAAAAATGTGGAATCCACCCCGCTTGAAAATGCCACCGCAAGACTTCCCAATTCCTCGATATATTTTTTTAATTCCTCGTATTTTTCTTCTAATGTCATAGTTTCTCCCGTATAAATGTAGCAAGCAAGTCCTCGATTTCCGCGAAGCTGCTCACCTTGTAATCTGCCAAGTCTTCGTGTCTGCCTTCTCCGTCTTTCTGGCAAAACCAGACCGTCCTGATGCCAGCATTTTTTCCACCTTGCATATCAGAGGACAAGCTGTCTCCTATCATAAGACACTCCTCAGGTAAAAAATTTGGATTTTCTTTTTTGATATCGGCAAAGCATGCTTCAAAAAATCGTAGGTCCGGTTTATTGTATCCTAAGTCTTCTGAGATATAGATGCCATCCACATATTTTTTCAGGCCGGCCCCACGAATGCGACTGTGTTGGATAACAGAACTGCCATTGGACAAAATATATAGTTTGTAGGCTCCCTGTAAGGACTCCAAAAATTCTTTTGCCCCATCTAAATAGTAATATCCCTGGGCAATATATCCCTCATAGGTGCGAGCCAATTTTTCTGCCTCAATCGTCAGTCCGAAATGATCTGTAAAATCAGCAAAACGCTTGATTTTCAAGTGGTCTCTGTCGATGTTTCCTTTTTCCAATTCCTTCCAGAGTCCCAGATTGATTTTGGCGTAGATATCCAAATGGTCCTCAGTTGCATCAATCCCAAAATCTGCCAAAGCCTTTTTAAGGCCCTCCCTCTCGGAACGGTTGAAATCCAAAATAGTCATATCCATATCCAGGAGTAAATTTTTTATCATGTATATCTTTCCTCGATTTTTCCTCTGTATTTTTCTCGCCAGACTTGCAAAGCGCTTGATTCAATCGGTGCTAACCCTACGGCAGCAGTTTTTTACCACGTCTCTACTTCTTGCAAAGCGCCTGATTCAATCAGCGCTAAATCACATTTGGCACAACTTCAGCCAAATCAGCAAGACAGGAAATCACACCGTCTGGCTCTTTTACACTTCCAAAGCCATAAGCCGCATGGATAAAAGGCAGTCCGGCTTCTTTTGTCGCATCAAAATCTCCCTGAATATCTCCCACATAACAGGCCGCATCCAAGTCATTGCGATCATAGAGAAGCTTTATATTTTCTCCCTTGCTCTTTCCATTGTTGCCGAAGCACTCGATATCTTCAAACAGATCCTCAAACTTGTAATATTCTAAAAATGCCTCGATATAGCCAGCATTACAGTTACTCACGATATAGAGATGATAGCCGGAATTTTTAAGGGCTTCCATGGTCGATACAAGTCCTGGATATAAAATTCCTCCATGCTCTGCCAGGTAAACATTTTCTACAATACAACAGGCCTGCAAGAGTTCCTCTCTTTCCTCTCCTTCTACAAAGGGAAAAAGCATATCTGCAATCACATCCATGGTTCTTCCCATGGTGCGATACATATCGTCTTCCGTCACAATCTTTTCGGCATATCCTGCTTCTTTTAACGCGATGGTCCAGGAAGTGGCAACATTTGCCGCAGAATTCCAAAGTGTTCCATCCATGTCAAAAATAATTCCTTTTTTCATCCTCCGCTTCTCCCTTTCTATTTACTTCTTATATCATAGCAAAGTAGTCTGAAATAATGCAACAGGCGAAGCCACCAAAAGGAAACTTCGCCTGTATTATTTCTTCATTCAATTTTTTCTGGTACAGCGAAAAGCTGATTATTTATTGTTTGCTCTACTAATTCTTTGCAATTTCAGCAAAAGTTGCTTTCAATGCCGGATAAATCTTTTTAAAGGTAGCATATCTCTTGTCATAAGAAGCAACCAAGTCTGCCTCTGGAGAGATAGTTTTCGCTACATGAACGATTTTATCTGCCGCATCCGCTACAGACGCATAAGCACCGCATCCAACTGCTGCAAGCATAGCTCCGCCGAGAGCCGGTCCCTCTTCAACCTCTAAGATATCAATCTCTACATCCAGGACATTGGCCATAATCTTGCACCAAAGCGGGCTCTTTGCTCCTCCGCCGCAAATCTTGCTGCGTTTTACATCGATGCCCTGACTTTTAGCCACTTCCAAAGAATCGCGCATGGCAAATGCCACACCTTCAAAAACAGCCTGCACCATATCTGCCCTGGTCGAATCCATGGACATACCAACAAAAGCTGCTCTGGCCAATGGATCATTGTGTGGAGAACGCTCTCCCATCAAATATGGTAAAAAGTATACATGATTCTCGCCCAATTTTTGAATATCTTTTTGGGCTGCCACATAGTCATCTGAACCCAGGATGTCTTCCATCCACCACTTGTTGCAGGAAGCTGCCGAAAGCATGCATCCCATGAGGTGATAATTGCCATCTGCATGGTCAAAAGAATGTAAGGCGTTGGCCTGGTCCACAGAGAATTTTTCACTGGAAATGAAAATAGTTCCAGAAGTCCCCAAAGAGATGTTGCAAGCGCCCTCTCCTACGGTAGCAGTTCCAACTGCTGCAGCGGCATTGTCTCCAGCTCCAGCAATCACTTTTACCTGGCTAGAAAGTCCAAGTTCCTCTGCAACCTCAGGTAAAAGACTGCCAACCACTTCATAACTTTCATAAAGCTTTGGCAACTGTTCCTTCTTGATGCCGCAGATTTCTATCATCTCGTCCGACCATTTTTTATTTTTTACATCTAAAAGCAACATGCCGGAAGCATCAGAATAATCGGTACAAAATGCACCACTCAAGCGATATGCCAGATAGTCCTTTGGCAGCATAATCTTTTCAATGCGACCAAAGAGCTCTGGTTCCTGCTCTTTCATCCAAAGAATCTTTGGTGCGGTAAATCCCGCAAATGCTATATTGGCCGTGTACTCCGAGAGTTTCTCCTTGCCGATGGTATCGTTGAGATAAGCCACCTGGTCGATGGTACGGCCATCATTCCAAAGAATAGCTGGACGAATCACCTGATCCAAATTATCTAATACAACAAGGCCATGCATCTGACCGCCAAAGCTGATTCCCGCCACCTGCGACTTGTCGCAGTCTGCTAAGAGTTCCTTGAGACCAGCCATGGTCTGAGTGTACCAATCCTCTGGATTTTGCTCAGACCAGCCAGGTTTTGGAAAGGAAATCGGATATTCTTTGGAAACAATTTTTTTGATATGTCCATCGGCATCCATAAGTAAAAGCTTGACTGCCGAGGTTCCAAGATCAATTCCTATAAATAACATAGTCTGCCTCTTATTTGAATGGATTCTCTGTAGGATAACGATCGCCTGCTGGCTGGTTATAACCAATCTCCTCTACAGGGACTCCGATATACTTGAATACTTCGTAAAGTGCCTTGCCATAGTTACCAAAAGCAACTGCTCCATGATGTGGGAAGTTTTTCTCAATCAAAACGTGACGATAGAATCTGCCCATCTCAGGAATTGCAAACACACCGATAGAACCAAATGATCTACAAGCTACTGGAAGAACTTCACCCTGTGCGATGTAAGCACGAAGTTTTGCATCTGATGTAGACTGCAGACGGAAGAATGTAATGTCTCCAGGAGCGATATCTCCTTCGAGTGTTCCGTTGGTTACCTCGATTGGAAGGCTTCTTGCCATGATCTTCTGGTATTTCATCTCGCAGAAAGACAACTTGTTGGAAGCAGTATTTCCACAGTGGAATCCCATAAATGTATCCTGTAATGTATAGTCGTATTTGCCCTTGATATCTTCTTCATACATATCCTTTGGAACTGTATTGTTGATATCCAAAAGGGTAACAGCATCCTGGCTTACTACAGCACCGATGAACTCACTGAGTGCTCCGTAGATATCAACCTCACAAGAAACAGGAATGCCCTGCTTGGTAAGACGGCTGTTGACATAGCAAGGTACAAATCCAAACTGAGTCTGGAAAGCTGGCCAGCACTTGCCAGCGATGGCAACATACTTGCGATATCCTTTGTGCTCCTCAATCCAGTCTTTCAAAGTAATCTCATACTGAGCAAGTTTTGGCAAGATCTCTGGCTTCTTGTTGCCAGCACCAAGTTCTGCTTCCATATCAGCAACAACTTCTGGAATTCTAGGATCTCCATCATGTTTGTTGAATGCTTCGAAAAGGTCTAATTCTGAGTTTTCCTCAATCTCGATACCAAGCTGATACAACTGATAAACAGGAGCATTACAAGCAAGGAAGTTGAGTGGTCTAGGACCAAAACTGATAATCTTTAACTCTGAGAGTGCAACTACAGCTCTTGCAATTGGAGCAAACTCTGCAATCATGTCTGCGCAATCAGAAGCATCTCCTACTGGATACTCTGGGATATAAGCCTTGATGCCACGAAGGCGAAGGTTGTAGCTGGCATTGAGCATACCACAGTAAGCATCTCCTCTGCCGTCCATGAGGCTGTCTCCTCTTTCTTCTGCTGCTGCGATAAACATCTTTGGTCCTTCGAAATGCTTTGCAAGCAAAGTCTCTGAAATCTCAGGTCCAAAGTTTCCAAGGTAAACTACCAGGGAATTACATCCAGCTTTTTTGATATCCTCTAATGCCTGTACCATATGGATCTCGCTCTCCACGATACAGATTGGGCACTCGTACACATCAAGCTCTGGATATTTTTCTCCAACAGCCTTCATAAGTGCCTCTCTTCTTGATACAGATAAACTTTCTGGGAAGCAGTCTCTGCTCACTGCAACCACACCGATTTTTGCTTCAGGAATGTTGTTCATTCTCTTTCCTCCAATACTTACTTTATGTTTCTATTGTATCGAAATTCCCAAAATCCTACGACTTTATTCTTGACTGTTAAATATCAATTTTTTGACAAAGCGTTCTTGTGCTGCTTTTGATACTCGCTAGGAAGCATGCCATATTTTTTCTGGAAAATCTTGGCCATGGCACGACTGTCCGAAAATCCTACTGCAACCGCAATCTCGCTGATATTTTTATCTCCAAGTTCCAATTCATCCACTGCATGCTGCAGGCGAATACCAGAGATATACGACTTGTAGTTGATCTTGGCATATTTTTGAAACATACGAGACAGATGTTCCATGGAATAGCCAAACTCATCTGCAAGAGCCCGCAGAGTAATATCCTCTGCGTAATGTTTTTTGATATATTCCGTAACCGGAGACAATTTTTGCAAGGCCTTGGATGACTTATATAATTTTTCATCCGGCTCTACCTGGCGATACACCGTGATCATCTTTTGCATCAGGGCATAATAATCCCGAAGCATCTCATACTCATGTCCAGCTTCCTTGGTTCCACAAAGCTGATAGATATTTTTCATCCAGCCAAGCATCTTTGCTTCCACAATTTCTCGTTCCTCAGGTGTCAACTGAAGCATAGCTCCCTTGCCCCGCTTGTTGAAGGAGATAAAATGATCCTCTGTCAGGTAGTTTTTAAACTCACTGATGGGAATCTGTAAATATAAAGCTAAATTGGCCTGTTTGGCACGAATAGAATGCAATTCATTGGTGTTGATGATGATAAAAGAACCAGCCTCCACTGTCACCTCTTTTTCCCGAAAGATAAAGTCCAACTGCCCTTCATAGATTGCAAAAATCTCGACAGAATTATGCCAGTGAGGTTCTCTTATGTAATTTCCATTTGCGCCTTCAAATACATCTATTTTAAAAGGCATCCCCGCCCGCGGTACTACAACCTCGTGTTCGTAATCCATGTCCTTCTCCTACTTGCTATGTAGTCTAAATGCAAGCATTTTGATTCAAAATCTAATAATCGCCTTACTGAATACTTGAGGCAATCAAGTTAGCATAGCCCTCTCGGCCAGCCTGGTTGAGGTGAATTCCATCGCTGTAGAACCAATCTGGATGCTGTGATCCCACCTGATCCCAGGAAATAACAGTAACATTGGCATTGGCATCAGCTAGAGCACGAATAGTACTATTGGTCTGGTCTTGCCAGTTTAAGTACTGTCCATAAGCTGTCACCCAATAAATCTGTCTGTCTGGTCCTAAGTAGTCAATAATCTCCTGGCCTACTGACTGTCTGAAAGGACTGTTGGTACCAAGGCTGATAACAACTGTACTTCCCAAGTTTCCCTGAGCAGCAAGTCCGCTCAAAATATCCACACACTGTACTACCTGACGGCTCTCTTTTGCATCTACCACACAGCCTGGCATAATGTTCAAAATAGAATTGGCTGCTCCAAGCATAACAGAATCGCCCACACAGGTAACGGCTGTACCATTTGATACTGGTGCAGTGTTAACTGGGGTCTGAGTTGTCTGCTGAACAGTTGTCTGATTATCAGTCGTCTGAGTTGTTTCCTGTGTTGCTGCATCAGTATTTTCCGTATCTGTCTCTTCTACTTTTGCATCCTCTGCTTCTGCATCCTCTTTATCTTTTGACTCATCGATAAGCTTTTGGTTCTCTTCAAATTCCTGTTTCAATGTCTCCTCTGTGATATCTGAAGACTTCGATGGTGCTGTAGCAATGCCGTAGACAGCCACAACTGAGATGGCAATCACTGCCGTCTGTAACAATCTGAGTTTCATTCTCTTTAATTTTTCCATAATCTTCCTCCAAATTATATTTAACAAATTTCATCCCGCCCTGGATATTTCACAGTGGCAGGGTAATTTCAACCAATTTAATCAAAACCTGCTGGCAAGTCTTGCATTACAAGACAAAAAATCGTAAAGCAAAAAGTATTGGATAATGCCACAGGTAGATCAGATAACTCTTTTTTCCAATCCACTGAACCAATGGATTATCACAAATCCACTTCTCAGAGAAATTGCACAGATTCATCAGATAAAGCTGCAGTCCATACAGGATACTGATTCCAGCCATTCCTCCAAAATAAAGCCATTTGCAAAATCCCTCTATTGTAAAGAAACTAACAACCATGGCAAGAGTAAGCAGAGCAACCAGTATGAATCCTAAGACTCCATCCAATCGATTTTTCCCGAATTTTATCCAGTCATCTTCCTTCAGGCCTAAAATCACGCCAAAGAAGAAGGCGAAGGATCTGGTATCCGTTCCATAGTAAACACGGTTGATATTGGTCTCGTCATATAAAACCATCATAAGGACGATGCTAAGCACTGCCAATAAAACCCAATAAAGAATCGCTTTTTTGCCCCATTTTTTCTCTGCAACCTTTTTGTAGAAAAGGTAGAGCCAAGGCCAGACAATCAAAAGCTGAATCTCAACTCCCATATACCACAGATGAGTCAAAAGAGAATGCTCCGATACCTTCTGGAAATAAGAAGTCTGAGTAGCCCACTGCCACCAGTTGTTGTAGCCAAGCAGGATACTAAAGACTTCCTCTCGTATTCCAATCAAAAGATCCTTGTGAAAGAGAGTAAGGAAGGCGACCACACTCATGACCATGATGTACATAGGTGGATAGATACGCAAAAATTTTTTGATGTAAAAAAGTCTAGGGCGAATCCCCTGTTTTTCATAGCGAGCCTCCGCTTGCCTTACCGCCAAATATCCGGAAATCAAAAAGAAAAAGCAGACCCCCAAAAATCCGCCTCTAACATTCCAAGGGTAAATGTGGTAAAAAACGATTCCCAAAATCGCTATGGCACGCAAAAAATTGATGCCCTTGTTATATGATATTGCTGTCTTCATCTATATTCCTATTTTCTAAAATAATAAAACGCAAGGCCAACTAGCCTTGCGCCTAAAGAACATTATATATTCACCATAGATAAAATTGCAATATCTACCATCTACATTTTTTGATATTTTTGTATTTTTTTCTAGGCACCACCATAACCCTTATCGAAGTGCCTCTTCCAGTCGGCAAAGAGCTTCCTCCAGTGTCTTTTTCGGGCAGGCCACATTGATACGCTCAAAGCCCTCACCAGCCTTACCAAAGATAGCCCCGCTATCCAACCACAAGCCTGCTTTTTTTACAATCAAATCCTCCAATTCTTCTTCCGACAAGCCAAGCTTTCTAAAATCAAGCCAGACCAGATAGGTTCCCTCTATAGGCATCATGGTAACTTTTGGCAGACGTTTTTCTACGAATTCCTTTGTAAATGCCAGATTTTCTTTTACATAATCCATCATTGCCTCGTACCAGGCATCTCCATTTTCATAGGCCGCCTGACAGGCCAACAGGCCCATAATTCCGATTTGGCTGAGCCCCGCTCTATTTTTTGCTTCAACAAAGGCTTTCCTGAGGCCTTCATTTTTTATGATGATATTGGACACCTGAAGGCCCGCAATATTAAAAGTCTTGCTCGGTGCTGTGCAAGTCACCGTCATATCGGCAAATTCCTCACTGATATTTGCAAAGACATGGTGCTTGCCATCAAATACAAAATCGTGATGAATCTCATCGCAGACCACGGTGACACCATATTTTTTACAGATCTTGCCTACCGCTACGAGTTCTTCCCTTGTCCAAACTCTTCCCACCGGATTGTGGGGACTGCAAAGCAAAAAGAGTTTTACATGTTCACTCTTTATTTTTTCCTCAAAATCATCTAAATCAATGTGATAGCGATTGTCCTGACCCAAAACCAAATCGCTGCTGACAAGGCGTCTTTTGTTGTCCAAAATAACTCCAGAGAATGGATAGTAAACCGGCTGCTGCAAAAGCACCGCATCCCCCTCATCGGTATAAGCCTGTACGCAAAGAGCAAGAGCCGTTACCACTCCAGGTGTCTTTACTACCCAATCTGACGAGATTTCCCAGTCGTGTCGGTTTTTCATCCATTTTTTCAGTGCATTGAAATAGGCTTCGTCCGAATCACTATAGCCAAAAATTCCATGCTCCGCAGCCTTTATGATAGCATCCTGTATATAAGACGAAGTAGGAAAATCCATATCCGCTACCCAAAGCGGCAGGATATCCTCCGGCATTCCCCGTTCCACTGCAAAGTCATATTTCAAGCAATTGCTTCCCTTTCGATTGACTACTCTATCAAAATCAAGATTTTTCTCTGACATGTTTTCTCCTTTATAATTCTGTATCTATTTCCTTCGGCAATTTTTATTCTGCTGCCTGCCGCTCCGCTTCAGCAAAAACTTTCTCCAGTTCTGCCAAGAGGTCTGCCACATCCTCGATTCCCACTGACATGCGAAGGGTGGTGTCTGTGATGCCATTTTTCAGACGAATCTCCTCCGACACATCCGCATGGGTCTGAGTGGTAG
>CAVIOJ010000157.1:0-2180 GCA_963644225.1 Lachnospiraceae bacterium
GATAAATATTATCATAGAAGGCCTGCATCAACAACCGGATTTTTGTGTAAAATTCCGTACAGCCAGAAAGATTATCACGTCATTTTTTCTTTTTTCAAAAATATAGGCAGTCCGCTTCGCTACTAAGCCCAAACCCAGCATCTCGAAAAAAAAGCCCACCGCCAAAAGGCAGTGGGCATTCTTGCTCTTTTATAAATTAATTTTTGCTGGTAAGAGTAACAGAAAGTGTCGTCTCCTCGTAGTTGTTGGATGCCTGAGCAACCACAACTTCTACTGTTGTGCCAGCCTTGAGATAGGTCATTGCCTCCGAAATCTCATCCATGGAACTAACACTTTTTCCGTTGAAAGATACGATGATATCACCCTTTTTGATTCCAGCCTTGCTTGCTCCACTGCCAGATACAACTCTGGTCACATATACGCCGGCCGGCATATCATACTGCTGTGATACATCACTTGCCACATCTACACCTGCGATTCCAAAGTATGAAGCTTCATCCTCTGACACCTGCTCCTGGTTGATGATCTGCTCGATGATATCTTTTGCCGTAGTAATAGGGATGGCATATCCCATACCTTCTACAGAAGTGCTCGAATACTTGGCTGAAACAATACCAACGACCTCGCCCTTCATGTTCAAAAGAGCTCCACCACTGTTACCAGGGTTTACTGCTGCATCGGTCTGCATAAGAGTACTTGTAATTTCATTGCCAGAATCATCCTGCAAAGTCACTTCTCTTGATAAAGCTGAAATAACACCGGTTGTAACGGACTGGCCATAACCCAAGGCATTTCCGATAACTACAGAAGACTCTCCAACTTTTAGATCATCGGAATCTCCAAGTGTAGCCACTTTAATATTGTCCAAAGTATCATTTTCAATATCAGATAGAGCTACCGCAACAACGGCAAGGTCATTGGAAGAATCCGTTCCCTTGACAGTAGCAGGAGCTGCCGTCTCATCATCAAAAGTAATGGTAAGACTCTCTGCTCCGGAAACCACGTGATTATTGGTTGCGATATAGAGGTAATCGCTATCCTGACCCACTATAATACCAGAGCCAGCAGATGTAGACTCATAGGTTTTTGAAGCGCCAAACATGCTGCGGTACTCTGTGTAAGAAACATTGGTAACAGCCACGATAGAAGGCATAACATTGTCCACGATATCTGAAACATCACTGACTGTAGTAGCTGTAGATACCGCCGTGCCATCAACACTAGAACCACTCAAGGTCTTGACTGCGCTAGAAACTGTCATATCCTTGCCTGTGGCCTTGCTGATGCCATAAGTAATTCCGCTAAAAGCACCTCCGGCTACCAAGCCAAATACCAAAGCGATGGCTGCTACTTTTATCAGCTTGTTGCCAAAATGTCCTGTGGTAAAAAATGCTGGCTTTTTGGCTCTGCGATGCTTGCGATTGCCGCCATTATTTCTACCATATGGGTTCTCATTGTAAGAGTTGCCATTGTAAGCGTTACCGTTGTATGCATTACCGTTATAAGCGTTGTTATTTTCGGAATTATTGCCATACGAATTGCTGTATGGATTGCTTCCGCCGGCTCCTCTACTTTCCTGGTGAGAAGTAAACTGACTCTCGTAAGTGCCTGTGCGATAGGTCTGTCCCTCTGTCTGGGTATCCTTTGTATCTGTCTCACCCTGGTTGATATCTGAGTAACTGTATGAATATACAGAACTGCCATCCGCCTTTGTACCAGCATCTCCTGCAGCACCTGATGCGCCAGATGCATTCTCGGAATCACTTCCGCTATTTGTATTAAAATTTTCTGAATCAAATTCACTCATTGCTATCGTCTCCTTTCGACTCATCTATGTTAAATAGTCTAATCACTAATTGTGATAGTTTTGTGATGAAAGTTAGTACATTTTCTGAATGATGTGGCGCGCATCGACGCCAGACATCGGGACATAAAATCGATGCACGAGCCTTGGGGTGTATGCATCGCGCAGTAGGGGTGCTGGGGGCGAAGGTCTTTGGATACGCATCGGCGGACCACAGGCTGCAGGGCCCGGCTCACAAAACATTTCGCGAAAATTGCGTAAATTTGTTAGGTATCGATTTGAGGCTCGGGGTTTGTGTACATTTAAAGCTGAAGACTTGCGGCGCGTCGTCCGCCTGGGGCATACGCTTTCAGGAAGCTCTTAGTCTAGTGGGAGT
>CAVIOJ010000158.1:0-2824 GCA_963644225.1 Lachnospiraceae bacterium
CTTGTCATCTCATCTCCGTCCATCTCGACAAGTGGTGTAGTCATTGCAATCTTGCTCATGTTCTTTCCTCCTAAAATCCATAATTGTTACAATTATAACAAAATTTATTGAACTGGTAAAGAAAAAGAACCCATCAGCTCTTAACTGAGGGTTCTTTTTAAAATCACAAAAATCAAATTTATTTTGCAACTATGTTGATGATTTTGCCAGGAACATAAATTTCTTTGATGATATTTCCAGATAATTTATCTCCGAGAGCTTCTTTTCCTGCTGCTATAGCATCATCTTTAGCAATGTCTTTTGCAACAGAAATAACAGCTTTTGTCTTGCCATTAATCTGAACAGCAATCTCAATCTCATCATCTTCCATTGCCTTGCTATCGTATTCTGGCCATTTTGCAGTAAATACTGACTCTTCGTGGCCTAACTCATGATACAGTTCTTCACTGATGTGTGGAGCAAATGGTGCAAGAAGTACAACAAGAGTTTCTAGTGTCTCTTTGTCTACTGCTTTATTTTTAGCCATTTCATTCAACTTGTTGTTGTGCTCCATAAATGCTGAAACAACTGTATTTAAGCTAAAGCTCTCTAAACGAGTAGTCACATCGTAAATCATGCGATGACGTTCTTTTAGGACTTCCTTGCTTGCACTAGCGCCATCATCTTTGTGATCCATGACGAGGTTCCAAACTTTTACAAGGAAACGATAAATTCCTTCCATTCCTCTGTCATCCCACATAGAATCTAATTCTGGTGGTCCAATAAAGAGCTCATACATACGAAGTGAATCGCAACCATAATCACGAACAATGTCATCAGGAGAAACAATATTACCAAGAGACTTACTCATCTTGGTCATGGCTCCAGTTTCTTTGTCACGGCCGCAAACCATACCCTGATTAAATAACTTCTGGAATGGTTCTTCAAAATCAACAACGCCAATGTCATACAAGAACTTGGTGTAGAATCTTGAATACAAAAGGTGAAGAACTGCATGTTCTACGCCACCGATATACATATCAACTGGAAGATATTTGTCAGCTTTTTCTTTTGATACTAATTCCTGATCATTTTTGCTATCTACATAGCGGAGGAAATACCAAGAAGATCCAGCCCACTGAGGCATGGTGTTGGTCTCACGTTTTGCAGGCTTTCCACAGCATGGGCAAGTTGTATTAACCCAAGAGTCGATGGCTGCAAGTGGAGATTCTCCGGTACCAGTTGGCTGATAAGAGTCTACATCTGGAAGCAACAATGGAAGTTCTTCTTCTGGAACTGGTACTGGTCCACATTCTGGACAGTGAACAATCGGAATAGGTTCTCCCCAATATCTTTGACGAGAAAATACCCAGTCACGTAACTTGTAATTGGTTGTCTTTCTACCAAATCCCTTTTCTTCAATCAAAACTGGAGCTTCTTTTTTCAATACAGATGATTCCATGCCATTCCATTCGCCGGAATTAATCATGGTACCAACGGCATCAGTATAAGCTTCTGTCATATTTTCAATTTCTTTTCCATCCTTGGCAATAACCTGGATGATTGGAATATCGAATTTCTTTGCAAATTCAAAGTCGCGATCATCATGGGCAGGAACACACATGATAGCTCCTGTACCATAATCAGCAAGTACGTAATCAGAAAGCCAGATTGGAACTTTTGCACCATTTAATGGATTAATAGCATAACTTCCGGTAAATACACCTGTCTTTTCTTTGTCCTGCATACGATCAACAGATGATTTCAAAGAAGTCTGATAAATGTAATCTTCTACAGCCGATCTTGTTTCATCGGTTGCAAGGGATTTTGCAAGGGCATGTTCTGGAGCCAATACCATAAAGGTAGCACCATGAAGGGTGTCTGGTCGTGTAGTATAAACAGTGATTTTTTCATCACGGCCTTCTACTGCAAAATCGACCTCTGCACCATAGGATTTTCCAATCCATTCTTTTTGCATCTTTTTAACTTTTTCTGGCCAGTCGAGATCATCCAAATCATCTAAGAGTCTATCTGCGTAAGCAGTAATCTTTAACATCCACTGCTTTAAGTTCTTCTTGGTGACATCAGCGCCGCATCGCTCACATTTACCACCAACAACTTCCTCATTAGCAAGGCCTGTCTTACAAGAAGGACACCAGTTAATAGGCATTTCTTTTTGATAAGCGAGCCCTTTTTTGAACATCTGAACAAAAATCCACTGGGTCCACTTGTAGAATGATGGATCAGTAGTATTTACTTCCATATCCCAGTCATATAGAGCTGCGATTTCATTAATCTGTCTCTTGATATTTGCAATATTTTTTGCAGTAGATACAGATGGATGAGAACCAGTTTTGATTGCGTAGTTTTCAGCAGGAAGACCAAATGCATCCCATCCCATTGGATGAATCACATAGTATCCGTGCATCAACTTGTAGCGGCTCCATACATCAGAAATAACATATCCACGCCAGTGGCCTACATGCAGACCGTTTCCAGATGGATAAGGGAACATATCCAGGCAATAATACTTGTCTTTTTTGCCGTCATCCACATTGACAGGATGTTCTTCCCATTGCTTTTTCCATTTTTTTTCGATGACCTTATGATTGTAAGGTACAGCCATGATAATTTCCTCCTATTTAAAGATGCGTCGCATCCTTTATTCCTATCATCGCCAAAAGCTGTATTTTAGCGAAAAACCAAACTTTATAATAGCGAAATCCGCCATTTATGTCAACTTGAAAGCCATTGTATTTTTGCATAGTTTGACGATTACTCTTTCGCTTTGGACTTTAACACTTTAAAGCGTTGACTTTGAGGCAAAAAATAACTATGATAATAT
>CAVIOJ010000159.1:0-9685 GCA_963644225.1 Lachnospiraceae bacterium
TTTGCCATAATAAAATACCTCCTAATTTTACACAGTTTCTTCGAACTGTCTTTTTTCTCATTGTAACGCAATTTTTTCCTTTTTCAATCGGATTTTGTCAAATTTTTATCAAATAAAAAAAGCAGACAAACGAGGGTTGTCTGCTTTGCAAGAGAGGACACTATTTTTCATAAAAAGTGACTTCTGGCATTTTGTCTAATATAGGATTTATTTGTTTTTCATAGGTAGCCATGTGGTACCAACGGCAAAACTTGTAGCCGGAATTTTTTAGACACCCAGCCAGAGAATAGCCCATATGTCTGTGGAAATGTGAACTGGCCAAAGTCAGATACTCATCCTCCGTCTCAGGCTCGGCTATCAAGGCATACAGATGCACTACTCCCTGTTTTTTTAGGGAAGTTTCCAAGGCCTGGTAGAGTCTTTTTCCGATGCCTCGTCCTCTGGCCTTTTTATCTAAATAGATGGTGGTCTCCACGTCAAAGCGAAAAGCCGCCCGCTCATGGTAGGGATGCGCGTAGCTATATCCCAAAATCTCTCCGTCGCATTCCGCCAGTAAATAAGGAAACTTTTTTTGAATATCTATCATGCGCCTTTGAAACTCCTCCAAATCGGGAGGCGTGATTTCAAAGGTGATGGCAGTATTTTTTACATAGTAAGAATAAATTTCCAATAGAGCCGGGGCATCCTCTATTGTAGCCGGGCGGATATGAATTTGCGGTTTTTCACAAGACGACTGCTGCATCTCGGCGCTCACTTCTTCTACTGATGCTTCCTTGCCCGTCACTTCTTCCCCTGATGCTTCCTTTTCCGCCACTTCTTCTTCTGATGCTTCCTTGCCCGCCACTTCATAGGCCGAGTCGATCATACTATCGCTACTCATGTACCGCTCCAATGATATCGCAGACATCCGAGATATTCATTCTCTTTAGATAGTCCTCGATTCCTTTGACAACATCCATGGTGGCATAAGGATTGTAAAAATTGGCAGTACCGATGGAAACGGCAGTAGCACCGGCAAGCATCATCTCGATGGCATCTTCAGCCGTCTCGATTCCTCCCATTCCGATAATAGGAAGATCAACCGCCTGGGCCACCTGATAGACCATACGAACCGCAACAGGATGGACTGCAGGGCCAGACATACCGCCGGTCTTATTAGCCAGGGCAAATTTTTGCCTGTTGATATCGATTTTCATGCCAGTCAAAGTGTTGATCAAGGAAAGTACGTCTGCGCCTCCTGCCTCTGCGGCCTTTGCCATGACACAAATATCCGTCACATTTGGGCTCAGCTTCATGATAACTGGCTGCTTGGCGTGACGCTTCACCTCTCTGGTGATGGCCTCTACTGCCTTTGGATCCTGACCAAAAGCGATGCCGCCCTCCTTGACATTTGGGCAGGAGATATTGATTTCTAGCAAATCAACTCGCTTTTCATCTCCTAAACGCTCCACCACCTCGATATAATCTTCCGTGGTTTTTCCACAGACATTGACGATAACCTTTGTATCAAAGTCTTCCAAATAAGTCAGATCTCTTTGGCAAAAAAGGTCAATTCCAGGGTTTTGCAGGCCGATAGCATTGAGCATGCCACCCTTTACCTCTGCGATACGAGGAGTAGGATTTCCCGGCCACGGCACATTGGCAACACCCTTGGTCACAACTGCACCCAATTTATTTAGATCAACAAATTCCGAATATTCTGCTCCGGATCCAAAAGTTCCAGAAGCAACCATCACTGGATTTTTCAGAGTCACTCCAGCCAAATTCACACTTGTATTCATTAGAGTTCTACCTCCTCTGCTAAAAATACCGGACCGTCCTTACAGATTCTGGCATTGTGGACTTTGGAATGGCCATCCACTTCCTTGGTCTGGCAAACGCAAGCCAAGCAGGCGCCGATACCACAGGCCATGCGCTCTTCCATGGAAACATAGCACTTGATATTTTGTTCAGCCGCCCATTTTTTTACAGCGGCAAGCATAGGCTTTGGTCCGCATGCAAAAATCACGTCGCCAGAAATATTTTTTTCTGAGAGAACATCCACGACTGTACCATGTGTTCCCACAGAGCCATCATCCGTTGCGATATAAGTCTTGGCGCAAGCATCAAACTGGTCTTTTAAAAATAACTGATTGTTGCGATATCCTAAAACAACTGTCATGTCTTCCTTGGCAAGACCCGCTTCATTGGCAAGAGACTGGGTAAGTCCAAGCATAGGTGGGACGCCGATGCCGCCTCCTATGATGATAGGCTTTTTCCCTTCTAGCGGAAATCCATTGCCGAGAGGTCCTAGGAGTCTGATCTCATCTCCATTTTGCAGGCCAGAAAATTCCGTAGTTCCAGCCCCTGCCACGCGATAAACCAGACGAAGAGTACCCTCCTCGCGATCGATTTGGCAGATGCTAATTGGTCTAGGAAGTAGCTTGGTTTGGTCCTTGCAGTACAAGGAGACAAACTGTCCAGCCTTTGCTTCCTTTGCAATGCTAGTCTTTAGCAGCATGGAAAAAACTCCATCCGCCAGGGATTTTTGTTCTATTATTTTTGCTATTTCTTGTTTTTTTGCCATATTATCTTCCTTCTACGACTGAGTTAAAATGTCTCGCTTACTTGCCAAGAGCAGATGAAATGTCTGCAATCATGTCCTCGACAGCAAGTCTTGATGCATCAGCAAAGTTTGCCTCTGTAATTCCCATCTCCTGGTATTTTTCCTGCTTGTAGGCAGCGATGATGCCGCGGGAAGAATTGACGATAGCTCCCAAGCCATCCTTGTCAAAAAAGTTTACAAGGTCTGCACCCTTTCCGCCCTGAGCGCCGTAACCTGGAACCAGGATGTAGGCCTTTGGCATGATGTCACGAAGTACTTTTCCCATCTCAGGATATGTAGCGCCAACAACAGCGCCCACATAACTGTAATCGTCTCCCATACAGTCAGCTCCCCAGGAATCTACCATCTTGCCCACATATTCATAGAGCGGACAAGTCTTTCCGGCGTCATCTGTAATGACGCGGTCCTGGAACTCTCCACTAGATGGATTGGAAGTTTTTACCAGCACAAAGATTCCCTTTTTATTTTCCTTGCATACATCCACGAAAGGCTTGATGCCGTCGCTTCCCAAGTAAGGATTGACTGTAGCAAAATCCTCGTCAAACGGTGTCAAAACCTGGCTTCCCACGGTAACTTTTCCGATATGGGCAGTTGCATAGGCAGCCGAAGTAGAACCGATATCTCCTCTTTTCACATCACCGATTACCACCAAGTCTTTCTCGTGGCAGTAATCAACTGTCTTTTTAAAAGCCATAAGTCCAGGAATACCAAACTGCTCGTACATTGCAATCTGTGGTTTTACAGCTGGAATCAAATCATAAGTTGCATCCACAATTCCCTTGTTGTAGGCAAAAATCGCATCTGCGACCGCCTCTAGAGATTCGCCATTTTTAGCAATGGCATCGTCTAAAAGATGCTTTGGCATATAGGAAAGCATAGGATCTAATCCTACTACAATCGGTGCTCCTGTCTTCTTGATTTTTTCATTTAATTTGTTGATCATGATTTTTCCTCGTTTCTCAATCGTGTTTTCATATGGACTATCTCAAGATTTCTTATACTATCTATTGATCTTTCCATCCTTATATACTACCCTACCATCTAGTATGGTGGCAAGTACCTGGCCCGTCACTTCCCGGCCTTCGTATGGCATATTTTTCCCTTTACTAAAGAAGTCAGCTGCGGCAATTTTATAGGTCTTCTTTGGGTCAAAAATAGTAATATCTGCCACTTTTCCCTCGGAAATATCACCTTTTTCTATGCCTAAAACCCTAGCTGGTGCCAGGCTCATACGCTCTGCCATCCCAAGTGGACTAAGCAATCCTCCCAAGACCAGTTCGGTGTAAGTAAGGGAAGCCACCGTCTCGATACCCACGATACCGAAAGGAGCATGATTCAAATCCTTGGCCTTTTCCTCGGCGGTATGAGGAGCATGATCCGTAGAAATCACTTCCAAAATACCCTCTTTAATTCCCTGTTTTAGGGCTTCTACATCCTCCCTGGTACGAAGTGGCGGATTCATCTTGTAGTTGGAATCACCAGCTACGATGTCATCCTCGCAAAGGCAAAAATGATGAGGGCAAACCTCTCCTGTAACTCGGATACCCTTGGCCTTGGCGTCTCGCACCATATCTACCGACTCTTTGGTGGAACAATGGCACAAATGAAGCTTTGCCCCCGTCTCCTCCGCAAGCATGATATCTCTGGCCACAATGACATTTTCCACAGCATTGGAAATTCCATTTACCCCCAGCGCCTTGGACTTGGCTCCCTGGTTGATAACACCACCTTCTACCAGATTGATATCCTCGCAGTGGGCTAAAACAGGTATATCTTCCTGGGCCGCTATGGTCATAGCCTTGCGGTAGAGTCCAGAATCCATAACACTTTTTCCGTCCTCAGAAATTGCTGGAATTCCAGCCTTTATCATGCCATCCAAGTCAGAAAGTTCCTTGCCTTCCATGCCCTTTGTCACGCTTCCTACCTGAAGCACATGGGTAAGGCCCACCTCTTTGGCCTTTTTATGCACATAATTTATAATCTCGGCATTGTCCGCTACAGGCTTGGTATTTGGCATAGCAACAACTGTGGTATATCCACCATGTGCCGCCGCCATGGATCCAGTCTCTATGTCCTCTTTTGCCGTCAGGCCCGGATCTCTAAAATGTACATGCAAGTCAATAAATCCAGGAAATACAAGACATCCCGCCGCATCAATCACTTGATCATCTGCCTTTGGCGCTATATCATCTGCTATCTTTTCTACCAAGTCTCCCTCTACATAGAGATCCTTGATTTCGTCCATCTGTGTGGCCGGATTGATGATTCGTCCACCCTTAATTAAAATTCCCATTTACTACCTCTTTTCTATGACTGTAAAACGCGCTTGCAAGTTTCTGGAGTTTTTGACAATCCCTTCTCGCAAAAAATAGCGGGGCAGGCATCCTTTTTTACAAGGATGCTTCCTCCGCTATGTATGATTTATGCAAGTACAGAACTCGTCTCGTTTACATACTTTTGAATGTTGGATGCATTCACGTATTTTTTGCTATGCTCTCCATCTACAACTACAAGTGTTGGTGCCTGCATAACGCCGTAACGCTGTGTCAATTCTGCATTTTCTTCTGCATCAATCAAAACATAATCCATGCCTTTTAGCATCTCTTTTGCCATAGCACAGTTTGGACAAGTCTTGGTGGTAAATAAGTATCTAACCTGTTCTGCAGAAGCAGTCTCGGCCTGGCCTTCTGAAATTTTAACAAATGTCTTGATTGGTTTTTTCAATGTAGAAGTCTTGATATCGTATAACTTTCTGTTTTTGTACTCCTGAGTCTTTCCTTCGTTCCAGTTCTGTACTGGTCTGTAGTATCCAGTAATACGAGAATAAACCTCTGCCTTGGCTCCACAATGTGGGCAAGTGAAATGTTCACCAGCGATATAACCATGTTCCTTACATACTGAATAAGTAGGTGACAAAGTATAATATGGTAACTTGTAATTTTCAGCGATGGTGCGAACCAGTTTTGCTGCAGATTCCCAAGAATCCAACTTTTCTCCCAAGAATGCGTGGAAGACAGTTCCAGAAGTATAAAGGGTCTGCAAATCATCCTGAATATCCAAAGCATCGAAAATATCAGATGTGTACTCAACTGGAAGATGAGAACTGTTGGTATAGAATGGAGTATCTCCCTCCTTGCCGGCCGTCTTGATATCTGGATACTTGGCAACATCATGTTTTGCCAAACGGTAAGTCGTAGACTCTGCAGGAGTAGCCTCAAGGTTGTAGAGATCGCCATATTCTTCCTGGTAGTCAGAAAGACGCTCTCTCATGTGATTCAACACATCCTGGGTAAACTTCTGTGTCTTTTCATGAGTCAAGTCCTCTCCAAGCCAATTAGCATTGAGACCCACCTCGTTCATACCGATCAAACCGATGGTAGAAAAATGGTTGTTGAAGGTACCGAGGTAACGCTTGGTATAAGGATACAAGCCTTCATCCAATAATTTTGTAATAACTCCACGCTTGATCTTGAGTGAACGAGCTGCGATATCCATCATACGGTCTAATCTGGCATAGAAGTCAGCTTCATCCTTGGCAAGATAAGCGATACGAGGCATGTTGATAGTAACAACACCAACAGATCCTGTGCTCTCGCCAGAGCCAAAGAAACCACCGGATTTTTTACGAAGTTCACGCAAATCCAAACGAAGTCTACAGCACATAGAACGCACATCACTAGGCTCCATGTCACTGTTGATATAATTTGAAAAATATGGTGTGCCATATTTTGCTGTCATCTCAAAAAGAAGACGGTTGTTTGGTGTATCAGACCAATCGAAATCTCTGGTAATAGAGTAAGTAGGAATAGGATACTGGAAGCCTCTTCCGTTGGCATCTCCTTCGATCATGGTCTCAAGGAATGCACGGTTGACCATATCCATCTCTTCCTTACAGTCTTTATATTTGAAGTCCATCTCCTTGCCGCCAACGATTGCAGGAAGTTCAGCCAAATCTCCTGGAACTGTCCAGTCCAATGTGATATTGGAAAATGGAGCCTGAGTTCCCCAACGGCTAGGTGTATTTACACCATAGATAAAGGCTTCGATGCACTTTTTAACTTCCTTGTAGCTAAGGTTGTCTACCTTTACAAAAGGAGCAAGATAAGTATCAAAAGAAGAAAATGCCTGAGCGCCAGCCCATTCATTTTGCATGATACCGAGGAAGTTGACCATCTGGTTGCAAAGTACAGACAAGTGTGCTGCAGGAGCGGATGTAATCTTGCCTGGGATTCCGCCAAGGCCTTCCTTAATCAACTGCTTTAAAGACCAGCCTGCGCAATATCCTGTAAGCATAGACAAATCATGGATATGGATATCAGCATTGCGGTGTGCGTCAGCAATCTCCTCATCGTAGATTTCTGAAAGCCAATAGTTGGCCGTAACAGCACCAGAATTGCTAAGAATCAAACCACCAACTGAATATGTCACGGTAGAGTTCTCCTTGACACGCCAGTCTTCCACCTTAACGTAGCTGTTGATTACATCCTTGTAGTCCAAAATTGTAGACTTCATGTTACGCATTTTTTCACGCTGCTTACGATATAAAATGTAGGCTTTTGCTACCTCTGTATAACCGGTCTGCTCTAATACTGTCTCAACGCAATCCTGGATTGCCTCGACAGAAATCTTGCCGTCTTTAATTTTGTCCTGGAAAAGAGAAGTAACGCGCAATGACAAAAGGCCAATGATATCGTCATTGTATGACATCTGTGTCGCGTCAAATGCCTTGGCAATGGCATCATTGATCTTTCCTAAATTAAACTCTGTGACCTCCCCGTCACGCTTTACAACCTCGAACATCTTAATAAATCCACCTTTCCAATCTCTCGTCTTCTCTACAGGGCTTTCGTCGCCCGAATTTATGAAAATTGTATCAAAATGTAGTGTGGTGGTCAATAAGGATTCACTAGATATTGTATTTTCGTCAATTTGACGGGAATTTATAGATTCATCCCCCGAAAGGCTGATTCCGGGGGAGTTTTAGATGTTAATTAAATGTAAAATGAATAAATAACCTTATCTGGTCTGTAAGAATGTATTTTCTCGAATAGCAGCTGCATCCGTAGGATATTTGGACAGATAATCTGCCATTTTTTCCTTGGCCAACTCAAAATCGCCGGTATACTCAAGTGCAGTGATTTCACCTTTTAAAAGATCAGCATTCGCATCATCGCCAGCTTCTTTTATACCTTCCTGGAAGTAGAGCAAAGCCTGGGAATAGTTGCCCGCTGTCATCTGCATATTTCCAAGAAGGGCATATCCATCCGACGTAGGTTTCTCCTTGTCTACATAGTCTGCCAGAATATCAGAAGCTTTGTCCGATTCTCCAGAAGCAATATAAGCCTTGGCAAGATAAACTCTGGCATCCTTGGCCTCTTTTTCTACTGCAGTCTCCAAATAACTTATGGCATTGGCATAATCCTGACATTCCAAGTAAAGCCGTCCCTTGCCCAAATAATCAGAAGCAGACTTATCATCCATCTGCAGCGCCTGATCCAGGTAAGTCTGGGCCATATCCGTCTCACCAGCTGCAAGAAGGTTGTCATAGATCATAAGATATACTTCATAATCATCGCCACTGCGATCTATAGCCTCATCGAAATCCTCCTTGGCCTTGGCAGATTCTTTTTCATTGAGATAGATACATCCTCGCAAAAAACTGGCTCTATAATCCTCTTCATTAAAGTCAATAATGGAATCATAAACCTCAGCCGCTCCCTTGATATCTCCAGATGCATAGAGGGCCGCAGCCTTGTAGAAGCAAGTATCAACTACCGCTTCATCAACCTTGGAACCAGCCAGTTTTAAAGCCTCATCAAAGTCAGTTATGGCCGTCTCATAATCTCCGGATGCCATGGCGGCAATACCTTCTTCTTTTTTGGATTCCAAATCTTCCTCGCTTTTACAGGCAAATAAGGTGGATGCCGTAAGTATAAGCATGGCTAAAAATATTGATTTTTTCATAGTACTATTCTTCTTCATCCGTCTCATCCGCCACTACTTCTGGAAGCTGCATATGTATCTTGGTAATTCTCTTTTTGTCAACCATATCCACTCGTAGGGAAATTCCTTCCTCTGTAACGTAAGTCTCCCCTTTTTGTGGGAAGTGATCTAAAAGACCTGTCAGATATCCGCCGATGGTATCGTAATCCTCAGATTCAAAATCCAATTCAAGTTCATCCGACAAATCCTCAAGATTCATAGAACCCATGACGTCATATTCTCTGTCATTTATTTTTACAATAGGATCTTCCTCATTGCCATCAAACTCGTCTCGAATCTCGCCTACAAGTTCTTCAAGCAAATCCTCTAAGGTCACAAGTCCAGCCACTGCGCCGTATTCATCCAAGACTATCGCCATACTGATGCGCTCTTTTCGCATCTCCTCGAAAAGCTCTGAAGTATTTTTTTGCTCGTAAGTAAAATGAACTTTTCTCAGATAATCACGGATGGAAAAATCCTCACCGCGTGGGGCTAAAATCATATCTTTCATATTGATGATACCGATAATATTGTCCGTATCTTCCTCATAAACAGGGAGTCTGGTATACATATCTTCCTTGAATGTTTCCACCAGTTTATCGTAGGTCCAGTTGACATTGACTAAAGTCATATCAATACGAGGAATCATAATTTCCTTGGCTACTGCATCGGTAAAGTCAAAGATATTTTGAATGTATTCTCTTTCTTCTCCCTCGATTTCGCCACTCTCATGACTGGCATCTACCATAATACGAAGTTCTTCTTCTGTAATGGTATCGTCCGTCGCATCCGTATTTGCATGGAAAAGATGTAAGAATGCAGACGACAATTTGTTTATAATAAAAATCACCGGTGTAAACACAGTCATAATGCCCCAAATAACTCCTGCATAAGCCAGGGAGATTTTTTGCGCATTTTTACTGGCCAGGGTTTTTGGTGAAATCTCACCAAAAATCAAAATCAAAATAGTAAGGATACCAGTTGCAACTCCTGCTCCTACACTGCCAAGAAGATGAATGGCCAAAGTAGTCGCCAAAGAAGAAGCCGACAAATTGACGATGTTGTTGCCAATCAAAATAGCAGAAAGCATCTTTGCGG
>CAVIOJ010000160.1:0-6646 GCA_963644225.1 Lachnospiraceae bacterium
CTTTTACTGCTACAATAGCCTTCCAAAGTACTTTTATAACTCCGGAGATGAGGCAAAGCAAGGCACCAAGTGTAAATAACTTGCTGCCTAACATGCTACCAATTCTCATCGCTGAAAGTCCAAAGAAAACCACCGGCACCATATCCACCATAGCCATTGAAAGGCTAAATCCTTCTGGTATCGTATCCTTCGAAATTTTATTTTTCATTTTAACTTCCTTTGTTTTGGTAAAATATCCAACTCTAAATCAACTAAAAATTTGTTTATACTTGTAGGGACTTTCTGACTAAATTAGAGACTTGTCCGAACAATCTTTGGCTGATATCCATTCTTTTCAAGAGCTTCAAGGATTTGATTCTTATGGTCTGTTCCAAATGCCTCTAATGTAATACGAAGTTCTACAGCCGCATTTCTATTGGTTGTTACAAACTGGTTGTGTTCAAGTTTGATAACATTACCCTGTACCTCTGCAATAGTCTCAGAAACTTTTGCAAGCATACCAGGTTTGTCTGGCAAAAGAACCGATACGGTAAATATACGGTCTCTAAAGATCAATCCCTGCTGTACAACTGATGACATGGTAATGACATCCATGTTTCCGCCACTAAGAATAGATACAACACGCTTTCCTTTAACATTTAACTTATTTAATGCAGCAACAGTAAGAAGGCCAGAATTTTCTACTACCATCTTATGGTTCTCTACCATATCAAGGAAGGCTGCAATCAACTCATCATCCTCAACGGTAATGATATCATCCAAGTTCTTTTGAATATATGGGAAAATGTTGCTTCCAGGAGTTTTTACCGCTGTACCATCTGCAATGGTATTTACAGTAGGAAGTGTCTTTACTTCGCCAGCCTTGATAGAAGCCTGCATACAGTTTGCTCCGGCTGGTTCCACACCAATAACCTTAATCTTTGGATTTAAAAGTTTTGCAAGTGTAGAAACGCCTGTAGCAAGTCCGCCACCGCCGATTGGAACCAAAATATATTCTACAAGTGGCAATTCCTTGAATATTTCCATGGCAATGGTTCCCTGACCTGTAGCAACTGCCAAATCATCAAATGGATGAATAAAGGTATAGCCAAACTCATCTGCAAGTTCATAGGCTTTAGCACATGCCTCATCATATACATCACCATATAAAACCACATCAGCCCCTAGACTCTTTGTTCTGTTAACCTTGATAAGTGGTGTTGTGGTTGGCATAACGATGGTTGCCTTTACACCGAATTTTTTAGCAGCATATGCCACGCCCTGAGCATGGTTTCCAGCAGATGCTGTAATCAAGCCTTTCTTTCTCTCCTCGGCAGAAAGAGTGCTGATTTTATAATAAGCACCTCTTACCTTATAAGCTCCTGTCAACTGCATATTTTCTGGTTTTAAATAAACAGTATTTCCAGATTTTTCACTCAAGAAATCACTGTAGACAAGTTTTGTCTCTAATGTAACTTCACTAACAATTTTGCTTGCTTCTTCAAATTTATCCAATGTCAACATTTTACTACCTCTCTTACTCTTCTGTGTAAAACAATGCCTTTACAAATTCATCTGCATTAAACTTTTCAAGATCCTCTATCGCTTCTCCCACGCCAATATACTTGACAGGGATTCCAAGCTCTGCCTGTATTGCTACAGCGATTCCGCCTTTGGCTGTTCCGTCTAGTTTTGTCAAAACGATTCCACTTAGATCCGTAACATCCGAAAATTCTCTGGCCTGGTTCAAAGCATTTTGTCCTGTGGTTCCATCTAAGACAACCAAGGTCTCACGGTAGGCCTCAGGGAACTCTCTATCGATGATATTATTCATCTTTCGAAGTTCTTCCATCAAGTTCTTTTTATTATGCAATCTTCCAGCAGTATCAATAAGTAAAACATCGCAATTTCTAGCCTTTGCTGCGGAAACTGCATCATATACAACGGCTGCCGGATCACTGCCTTCCTGGCCTCCAATCATATCCACCTGGGAACGATTGGCCCACTCTTTTAACTGTTCTCCTGCCGCCGCTCGAAAAGTATCTGCCGCAGCAATCAAAACTTTTTTATTCTGACTCCGAAGTTTGGATGCCAATTTACCAATGGTAGTTGTCTTTCCAACTCCATTGACGCCAACCACCATAACAACCGATGTCTGATTTTCAAAAGCATAAGCCGCTGGTCCAATGTCCATCTGCTCTCTTATACTTTCAATCAAAAGTTCCTTACACTCCACAGGTTCCTTTATCTTTTGTTCTTTTACTTTTTTCCTCAGATCATCAAGAATTCTTTCGGTAGTAGTCACGCCGATATCACCCATAATGAGAATCTCTTCTAACTCTTCGTAAAAGTCCTCGTCAATATTGGTAAAGCCGCGAAAAACATAGTCCATGTTTTTAACGAAATTGTCCCTGGTTTTTCCAAGGCCAGCAAATAGTCTTTTAAAAAATCCGCCTTCTGCCATATTTTTTCTCCCTACGCATCCAAATCATTTTCAATCAGATTTACAGAAACAAGGGTGGATACACCTTTTTCCTGCATGGTAATACCGTATAATCTGTCCGCTGCATTCATAGTTCCACGTCTATGGGTTATGATAATAAACTGTGTATTCTTGGTAAGTTTATTTAGATACTTGGCAAATCGACTTACGTTTGAATCATCCAAAGCCGCCTCAATCTCATCTAATAAGCAAAACGGTGAAGGCTTCAGATTTTGAATAGCAAACAAAAGTGCTATAGCGGTCAATGATTTCTCACCACCGGACAGCTGCATCATATTTTGCAACTTCTTGCCTGGTGGCTGTGCAATAATACGAATTCCAGTCTCTAGAATATCCTCACCTTCCACCAATTCCAAAGAGCCTTTTCCTCCGCCAAAAAGTTCCTTGAAGGCCTTGTCAAACTCTCTTTGAATATCGGCAAATCCCTCTGTAAACTGCTTGCGCATGCCTTCATCCAAATCATTTATAATTCCAACCAAGGATTCTTCTGCCTCAATCAAATCATCATGCTGGCCTTTTAAGAAGGTATAACGTTCCGAAACTTCTTTGTATTCCTCGATAGCGTTGACATTGACATTTCCCATACGACGAATTTCATCCTTGACAGAGGATGTCATCTTGCGCATCTGATCCAAACTATCATAAGATTCGTCACGAAGTTTTTGAGCGCCTCGCAGGGTAATTTCATACTCTTCCCACATATAAGTGTTTTGATAGTTAATAGAGTCCTCTAATTTTTCTCTCTGGGCATTTAATCGGTAAATTTCCTTGTCCAAGGTAGTGATACGATCGCTTATTTCTTCTCTTTGTGTGAAAAAGCCTCGGTATTCCTTGTTCATGGAATCCTTCTTTTCCATGGCTTCCTTTAACTTCACCTCTAAAGCGGCATAACTATCATCGCTTGCAATCATAGTCTTTTTGATTTCCTCGATGTCTAAGCGCTTCTTTTCGGCCTCGGTCTTACCATTTTTTGCCTCTTCTACAAGTCTTACGATATCTGCTTCCTTCTTTTGAATTTCACCATCTAAGCGTTCACAGTTTTCCAAAATAAAGGTAACTCGCTGCTTGGCATTAGCTTCTTCGATTTGTGCTTCCGACACATTTCTTGCAGCCGATGATTCCATATATGTCTTTTCATCCAAAAGTTTCTGGAATTCTTCCGTCTGGGCTTTAATCTGCTCTTCCTGTGCTGCTATATCTTCACGCTCTTTTGTGATTTCTTTTTTACCAGCAGCAATATCTCTTACCTGACGTTCCATATCTTCACTTTCTGAGTGTAAGGACGCATAAGCATTTTCACTTTCTGCCTTTTGCTCCTCGACTCTCTTCAAGTGAATCTCCGCAGTATTTAAAGAAATAGCATTTTCTTCTAATTTTTCACGAATCTCTTCTAAATCCGTCTCTAAAAGTGCCTGGGCAGTCTCAATTTCATCGATGCGAGCCTTGAAATCCTGCATCTTCTTTTGGTGCGACTTTATGCTGGCATCTAGTTCTTCGATTTCACGATTTCTTCCTAAGAGATTACTATTTGTTTTAAATCGTCCACCGGACAATGATCCACCAGGACTAAAATATTCTCCCTCTAAGGTAACAATATGAAGAGAATAATGATTCTTTTTTGCAAGAGCAATTCCATTTTCAATGGTATCTACAACAATCACTCGTCCCAAAAGATAAGACAAAACATCTGCGTACTTTGGATCTGCTTCTACTATTTCATTGGCAAGACCTAAAACACCCTTGTCCGAAAGAATGCTTCTGTCCTTTTGGAAACCTTTTCCTGATACACTAGTTAGTGGCAAAAATGTAGCTCTTCCAAGGCGATTCTCCTTCAAGAAGCGAATCATCTTCTTTGCCGTCTCCTCATCCTTGGTTATGATATTTTGAATATTACCACTGAGGGCTGTTTCGATAGCAATTTCATATTTCTTTTCAACATGAATCAAATCCGATACAACACCGATAATGCCAGGATTAGCATTCTTTTGCTCCATGACTTTTCGAGTGCTGTTGCCGTAGCCGTCATAGCGTTCCGCAATATTTTTCAAAGTCTCTAACTTTGAAGATTCCTTGTTGTAAGCATCCTTTTCCTTGGAAAGATCATCCTGAGCCTGGCGCTTTTTGTTACGCCACTCTACTGATTTTTGAATCAGCTCTTTTTCCTGAGTTTTTAAATCCTGTGAAGTCTTACTTGCCGACTCAAATTCTTCCTTGCATTTTTTCAAGTTGGAATCTAAGTCCTGCTCCTCCGTCTTTCTTTGCAAAAGTCTCTGATTCAACTGAGCCTTTCGGATATTGATCTGCTCAAGCATGGTATCAAAACGCTGTTCTTTTGACTGAATGGTACCTTTTTGTCCCAAGAGATCCATCAAAGTCTGATTATTTTTCTCGATTCCATCAGTAAACTTTCGAATATCCGCCTGTAAATCATCGTTGTATTTACGTACTGATGCCAAGCGAGACTCCACCTCGTCTAACTGCTTTTGAAGATCAGCTCTGGTAACTTCGTAATCTTCCTTCTGCTTGATATAGTCGCGCTTTTCAGCCTCAAGTGCAGCTTTTCGTTCTTCTAAATTCTCTTCTGCATTTTTTGCAGAACGAATCTGTTCCTCTAAGAGCTGAATCTGGTTTTCCAATTTGCCCTTTGTGATGGTGGTATTACTCTGCTCATCACGGATTCCCTGGATATTTTCATCCATCTTGGCAAGTTGCTCTTCTAAAGACGCATACATAGTCTTGATAGTTTCCTGCTTTTCCTTGCTTTCTACCATCTGACCTTCCGCAATAGCATAATTTTTCTCAATTTCACCAAGGCGACGGTTCATATCCTCTATTTCCATGAGGAACATATTTACCTCGAGAGTTTTTAACTCCTCCTTCTTTTTAAGGAAAAGTTTGGCATTCTCTGCCTGACGCTCTAGCGGTCCAACCTGTCTTTCAAGTTCTCCTAAAATATCATTGACACGTACGAGGTTCTCTCGTTCCGCCTCCAACTTTTTAACCGTAGCAGCTTTTCTTTTTTTGTATTTTACGATTCCTACCGCCTCATCAAAAAGTTCTCTTCTCTCCTCAGGCTTACCAGAAAGAATTTTTTCAATCTGACCCTGTCCGATAATAGAATATCCCTCTTTTCCAATACCTGTATCGTAAAAAAGTTCATTGACGTCCTTTAAGCGACAAGGAGAACCATTGAGCAGATACTCACTCTCTCCTGAACGATATACACGTCTTGCAATGGTAACTTCCTCATAGTCAATCGGAAGTAAATGGTCCGAATTGTCCATGGTAATTGCCACATAGGCATAACTCAAAGGTTTACGATTCTCTGTTCCGGCAAAAATAACGTCCTGCATGCTGGCACCACGCAACTGCTTGGCACTCTGCTCACCCAAAACCCAACGAACTGCATCAGAAACATTACTTTTTCCACTTCCGTTTGGTCCAACGATTCCAGTTATTCCATTATGAAAATCAAAAACTATTTTATTGGCAAAGGATTTAAATCCATACATCTCAATGCTTTTTAAATACATACGCTTACCTAATTTTTATCCTGTTCTTTTAAATAAATAAGGGCATGATATGCCGCTTCCTGTTCTGCCGCCTTTTTAGTGCTTCCACTTCCCTGGCCCAAAACTTTTTTATCCACCAAAACTTCTACAGAAAATACTTTGGCATGATCCGGACCGCTTTCATCTGTCAGATGATAAGTGACATTTTGATGAAATCTGGCCTGTGAAACCTCCTGTAAAATGGTCTTGCTGTCATAAAACATACGCTTGTGCTCGATATCCGTCATAATGTACTTCAGCACAAAAGCCTTGGCTGCATCAAAACCGCCATCTAAAAAGATAGCTCCTATCACTGCCTCCATGGCATCCGAAAGAACTGACTTGCGTCCTCGTCCCCCGGTCATATCTTCACCTTTTCCCAGATAAATATATGCTCCCAAATCAATCTGCTTTGTACAATAAGCCAGTGTCGGCTCACACACCATACTAGCACGCAGTCTGGTCAAATCTCCCTCGGGAAGATCCCTGTAATTTAAAAACAAAAACTCACTGGAAACTGTCTCTAATACAGCATCACCTAAGAACTCTAATCTCTCATTATCAGATAATTTTTTCATATGCTTTTCATTGGCATATGAACTATGTGTAAGAG
>CAVIOJ010000161.1:0-6047 GCA_963644225.1 Lachnospiraceae bacterium
GATGGCAAAGGCGCCACGGATTAGTCGAAAGACTGGTCTGTGGCGTCTTTTTTTTATTTTTATATTTTCTTGGGAAGGAGAAACTATTATGTGTTCTATTATGGCTCTGGCAAAAAAACATATGGAAATGGAGACATTTTCACGAAATTTTGCCAAGACTACTTCAAGAGGGCCGGATATGACCCGAACCGAAATCTTTCATGATTCGGTATTAGGATTTCAAAGACTTGCAATCATGGGCTTGAACGAAAGCGGCATGCAGCCATTTCATTTGAAAGGCTCAGGCGTGGTTTGTAACGGAGAACTTTATGGATTCCGTAAGGAAAAAGAAATCCTTGAAAAAGAGGGATACACATTTAAAAGTGATTCCGACTGCGAGATCATCTTACCGATGTTTGAAAAATATGGTTTGGATATGTTTTCAAAATTGGATGCTGAGTTTGCAATGATCATCTACGACGAAAAAAGAGACGACTTGATTGCAGCAAGAGATCCTATAGGAATTCGCCCTTTGTTCTATGCATACGACAAGGAAGGTTCGATTATGTTTGCCAGTGAGGCCAAAAACTTGGTTGAACTTTCAGACAAGGTGATGCCTTTCCCACCGGGATGCTATTATGCGGATGGCAAGTTTGTAAATTACAAGGATTTATCAAAACGTCAGACATACAGCACAGATGATTTGGAGACGGCCTGCAAAAAGATCAAGGAACTTTTGGTGGCAGGAGTTGAAAAGAGATTGGATGCAGATGCTCCGGTAGGATTTTTGCTAAGCGGTGGATTAGACAGCTCCTTGGTATGTGCCATTTCACAAAAGATTCTTGGCAAGCCGATCAAGACATACGCTATTGGAATGAATGAGGATGCCATCGATCTAAAATACGCCAAGGAAGTAGCTGATTATCTAGGAAGCGAACACCATGAAATCATTATCAACAAGGACATCGTATTAGAGTCCTTAGAAGAAGTGGTGAGTATGCTTGGAACCTTCGATATCACAACGATTCGAGCAAGCATGGGAATGTATTTGATTTGCAAAGCCATTCACCAGCAAAGTGATGTGAGAGTCCTTCTTACCGGAGAGATTTCCGATGAAATATTCGGATACAAATATACAGACTTTGCACCTGATGCAGAGAGTTTCCAGCAGGAAGCAGAAAAAAGACTTAGAGAGCTTTATATGTATGATGTCCTGCGAGCAGATAGATGCATCTCAGCAAACTCCATGGAAGCGCGTGTTCCTTTCGGAGATTTGGAATTTGTAAAATATGTCATGAGCATCAACCCAGAGCTTAAGATGAATACCTACGACAAGGGAAAATATTTACTTAGACATGCTTTTGAAGATGGAGATTATCTTCCATATGACATTTTGTTTAGAGAGAAGGCAGCTTTTTCCGATGCGGTAGGACACTCTATGGTGGATTACATCAAAGAGTATGCAAATGGATTGTATACCGATTCGGAATTTGAAGAGAAGCGAAATAAGTATACACATGCGAAACCGTTTACAAAAGAGTCTCTTTTGTATAGAGAACTTTTTGAAAAATATTACCCAGGGCAAGGCCAGATGATTGTTGATTTTTGGATGCCAAATAAAAGTTGGGAAAACTGTGATGTGGATGACCCATCGGCCAGAGTGCTGAAAAACTATGGTCAGAGTGGTTGTTAGAGAATGGATAGGAGGAAAAAATTATGACAAAGAATGTACCAGAACTTTTTGGAAGCATGGTATTTAATGACGAGGTAATGAAGGAACGCCTGCCAAAGGATACCTACAAAGTATTACAGAAGACTATTGAAGATGGCTTACATCTGCAGCTTGATGTAGCAAATGTGGTTGCTTCAGCCATGAAGGATTGGGCTGTTGAAAAAGGCGCAACACATTTTACTCACTGGTTCCAGCCAATGACAGGTGTTACAGCAGAAAAGCATGACAGTTTCATTTCTCCTGAGCCAGGCGGAAAAGTTATTATGGAATTTTCCGGAAAGGAACTTGTAAAAGGAGAGCCTGATGCATCTTCTTTCCCTTCTGGTGGACTTCGTGCAACCTTTGAGGCAAGAGGTTATACAGCATGGGACCCAACATCTTATGCTTTTATCAAAGATGACACCCTTTGTATTCCAACAGCTTTTTGCTCTTACAGTGGAGAGGCACTTGATAAAAAGACCCCGCTTCTTCGTTCAATGCAGGCTTTGGATAAGCAGGCTACACGTGTACTTCATTTGTTTGGAAATGAAGATGTAAAACGTGTTATTACAACCGTTGGACCTGAACAGGAATATTTCTTGATCGACTCTTCGGTATATGAGAAGAGACCGGATCTTATTTATACAGGAAGAACACTCTTTGGAGCAAAACCACCAAAGGGACAGGAACTCGAGGATCACTATTTTGGAACTATCAAACCTAGAGTTTCTGATTACATGAAAGAGTTAGACGAGGAGTTGTGGAAACTTGGAATCCTTGCGAAAACCAAGCATAATGAAGTAGCTCCAGCTCAGCACGAGTTGGCTCCAGTTTTCTCAACCACTAACATAGCAACAGATCACAATCAGTTGACCATGGAGATGATGAAAACAGTTGCAGGTCGTCACGGTATGACTTGTCTGCTTCATGAGAAACCTTTTGCGGGAGTCAATGGCTCCGGCAAACACAACAACTGGTCTATATCGACAGATACCGGAGTAAACCTGCTTGAACCTGGTGCAACTCCTTCCCAAAACGCACAATTTTTACTGTTTTTAACCGCTGTCATTAAAGCAGTAGACGACTATCAGGAATTGCTCCGTGTGTCTGTTGCAAGTGCAGGAAATGATCACCGCCTTGGAGCTAACGAGGCACCACCAGCCATCATCTCAATTTTCTTGGGAGATGAGCTCAGTGATGTTATCGATTCAATTGAAAAGGGTGTTGATTATCACGATAAAGAAAAGAAATTGATGTCAATTGGAGCTACAGTTTTGCCACATATCCCACAGGATACTACAGATCGTAACCGTACATCTCCATTTGCATTCACAGGAAACAAGTTTGAGTTCCGCTCTCTTGGTTCTAATGCATCAATTTCTGGTCCAAATATCATCTTAAATACTATCGTTGCAGAAGTGCTTTCTATTTTTGCAGATGAACTTGAAAAAGCAGATGATTTTGAAGCAGCATTAGATACACTTCTTCGCAGAGAAATTACAGCTCATAAGAGAATCATCTTCAACGGAAATGGTTATAGCGAAGAGTGGGTAGAAGAGGCAAAGAAGCGTGGACTTTCAAATCTCAAGTCTACAGTAGATGCTCTTCCGGTATTTGTTTCTGACAAGACCATTGATGTGTTTACCAAAAATAAGGTTTATACAGAGACTGAGATTAGAGCTCGCTATGAGATCATGCTGGAAAATTACTATAAGACACTCAACATCGAGGCTTTGACACTGATTTCCATGACTAAAAAAGATATCATGGGAGCAGCACTTGAATACCAGTATTCACTGTCAGAAACCATCAATGCAAAGCAGGCAACTGGTGTAAAACTTGTATCTGCCGCTGAGGAAAAACTTTTGACAAGTGCAGCAAAACTTACTGATGCCATGCTTGCTGGTTTGGAGAAGTTAGAAGCTGATGTAGACAAGGTGGATGAGGATGCAGACAGTCTTGTTATCGCAAGATACTATCATGATGTGATTTTTGCAGATATGAATGAACTTCGCGAGACTATAGATGCTCTTGAAGTAGTCATCCCAGGAGACATCTGGCCATACCCAACCTATGGAGAGATGCTCTATAGTGTAAAATAAAAAATATGCACAAAGGCGTGTACGTATTCGAAAGGAAACTTACGAAGAGTACACGCTTTTTCTTTATAGAAAATCAAATGATTCTATAAAGTATAAATGCCTTGTAAGGAGGCAAAAAAATAGGAGGAAATCGTTATGACACAAGAAATTTTTGATGCCGTAAACAGCCAGCTTTTTGGAGTCTGGTTTCTAATCGGCGCAGCATTAGTATTTTGGATGCAGGCAGGTTTTGCCATGGTAGAGACTGGTTTTACCAGAGCAAAAAATGCCGGAAATATCATCATGAAAAACCTGATGGACTTTTGTATTGGTACAGTAATGTTCATCCTCATAGGTTTTAGTTTGTTGTTAGGTGAAGACCTTGTTGGAATCATTGGAAAACCTGGATTTGACATTTTTACAAATTATGCAAGTTTTGACTGGTCAAATTTCGTATTCAACCTTGTCTTCTGTGCAACAACAGCAACAATCGTTTCTGGAGCGATGGCAGAGAGAACAAAGTTTATCTCATACTGTATTTACTCTGGAGTAATCTCAGCAGTTATTTATCCAATCGAAGCTCACTGGACTTGGGGCGGCGGCTGGTTAGCACAGCTCGGCTTCCACGATTTTGCAGGATCTAACTGTATCCATATGGTTGGTGGTATCTGTGCTTTGATTGGAGCAGCAATCCTTGGACCTCGTATTGGTAAATTTTCAAAGGATAAAGATGGAAAGATTGTAAAAGTTAATGCTTTCCCAGGACATTCTATTCCACTTGGTGCCCTTGGTGTATTTATCCTCTGGTTAGGCTGGTATGGATTTAACGGCGCTGCTGCTACAAGCGTAGAGGAACTTGGTTCTATCTTTGTTACAACAACCATTGCACCTGCAATCGCAACTGTAGTTTGTATGATTTTTACCTGGATTAAATATGGTAAGCCGGATGTTTCAATGTGTTTGAATGCTTCCCTTGCAGGTCTCGTAGCTATTACCGCTGGATGTGATGTTACAGATGCATTTGGTTCTATCGTTATCGGAGCTGTATCTGGTGTGCTTGTAGTATTCGGTGTTTGGTTCTGTGATTATGTACTTCATGTAGATGACCCTGTTGGTGCTGTTGCAGTTCACTGTATAAATGGTATCTGGGGAACTATTGCAGTAGGTTTATTTGCAACTCCTTCCGCTCCAGCATATGCAAGAGGACTTGGAGATGGCGTCAGCTTTGGTGCAAACCAGATTGCAGGAGCAGGACTTTTCTACGGCGGTGGATTCAAACAGTTAGGACTTCAGCTTCTTGGTATGGGAGCAACCGCAGCTTATACAGCTGTAGCAATTACGATTACTTTCTTTGTTATTAAAGCAACCATCGGACTTAGAGCTTCTGAGGAAGAAGAAATCATCGGTCTTGATATTACAGAACATGGACTTCCTAGTGCTTATGCAGGATTTTCTATCACTGATACATCTATGTCAATGGATGTAAATGAGAATACAGATCTTGGCGAAGGTGAATACGAAGAAGCCAGCCAGTTAAAGAGAGATGCAGCAATTCCAGTTGTTGCAGAAGCAGATGATTTAGATGCCAACGGTGTTCCAATCTTCAACACAGGAATGCACAAGATTGTTGTCATTGCAAAACTTGCAAAATTTGATGCACTAAAGAAGGCTATGAACGACCTTGGTGTTACTGGAATGACTGTAACACAGGTTATGGGATGTGGTGTTCAAAAGGGCGCCGGCGAGTATTATCGTGGTGTTGAGATGGATGCAACATTGCTTCCAAAGATTAAAGTTGAGATTATCGTAAGCAAGATTCCAGTATCGACAGTGATTGAAACTATAAAGAAAACACTTTATACAGGTCACATCGGCGATGGTAAGATTTTTGTTTACAACGTACTTAAAGTTGTAAAGGTTCGTACCGGAGAAGAGGACTATGCAGCCTTACAGGATGTAGAGTAAAAACAGTTATCTCAAGATAAAAAAGGTTCTTGCAAAATTTTTGCAGGAACCTTTTTAATTTTTTCTTTACAAGGGATATGACTTGTAGTAAAGTTGTAAAGTATTATTTGATTCGAAAGAAAGTTATGTTTTCTACGAATTTTTATAAAATGTGCGAACAAAGGCGTTCGGAGATGGGTATGGGTCCTTGGGACTTTTGCCCCCTTCGGGCGTCTTTTTTGTTTTGTATTTTTAAAATTATATGATTTTAAATTTTTTGAACTCACAAAACATAAGTTATGGGAATGGAGGAAAATTATGGCAGATTACAC
>CAVIOJ010000162.1:0-4339 GCA_963644225.1 Lachnospiraceae bacterium
CCTTTGGCATATTAAAATTCTTGACATAGAATAGAAGATTTTAATATAATGAGGCAGTAGCAGTTTGCTACTGTCTTTTTTCGTATCAGAAATTTCCCCAGATTTATTTTTTACTTGATATTTTTTGTTGACAAGAAAAGAAAAGTATACTACTATTAAAACATCAAAACGAACAAAGGTTCGAATGGAGGATTATTATGGCAAGTGATGAAAAGAAGAGAGCATTAGATGCAGCAATTGCGCAGATAGAGAAGCAGTATGGACAGGGTTCCATTATGAAATTAGGAGATAGCAGTAGCCAGATGAAGGTTGAGACAGTGCCGACAGGATGTCTTAGTCTTGATATAGCTTTAGGCCATGGAGGTTTTCCAAAGGGACGTATTATTGAGATCTATGGACCGGAATCCAGTGGTAAGACTACTGTTGCTTTGCATGCAGTAGCAGAAGTACAAAAGGCAGGAGGAATTGCGGGCTTTATTGATGCGGAGCATGCCCTTGATCCTGTATATGCGAAGAATATCGGTGTAGACATCGACAATCTATATATTTCCCAGCCAGACAGTGGAGAGCAGGCCCTTGAGATTACTGAGACCATGGTGCGTTCAGGCGCCGTTGATATTGTTATCGTCGACTCTGTAGCCGCTCTTGTTCCAAAGGCAGAGATTGATGGTGAGATGGGAGATGCTCATGTGGGTCTTCAGGCTCGTCTTATGTCACAGGCCCTTCGTAAACTTACTTCAGTGATTAGCAAGTCCAACTGTATCGTTATCTTTATCAACCAGCTTCGTGAAAAGGTAGGCGTTATGTTTGGAAATCCTGAGACTACAACTGGTGGTCGTGCTTTGAAATTCTACTCTTCTGTTCGACTTGATGTCAGACGCAGTGAGGCAATCAAGCAGCAGGGAGAGATTATCGGCAATAGAACCAAGGTGAAGGTTGTAAAGAACAAAATTGCACCACCATTTAAGGAAGCACAGTTTGATATTATGTTTGGTGAGGGTATCTCTAGAGAGGGCGATATCTTAGATATTGCCTCAGACTTGGATATCGTCAATAAATCTGGTGCGTGGTATGCCTACAAGGGAGACAAAATTGGCCAGGGACGTGAGAATGCCAAGATTTATCTCAAGGAGAATCCTGCTATCAGAGATGAAATTGAGGCAGCAGTCAGAGCTAAATTTGACGCTGATAATCAGACTTCGGAAGATGATAATACTGCTGATGTTTTGCCCGGCGCGGATGACTAATCATGGCACAGATTGAATCAATTGAAGCAAAAGGAAAAAATAAATATGAAATCCACCTCGAAGATGGGGTGGATTTTGTTCTCTACAAATCAGAAGTGCGCAAGTTTGGCCTTGAAGTTGGCTTAGAAGTTGGTGATGATTTGTTTGCGGATTTACTTCGTGAAGTATTTATCCCTAGAGCTAAAAGCAGAGCCATGCATCTATTAGAGAAAAAGGACTATGCTAAAAGAGAACTCGGTCGTAAGCTTTCTATGAGTGGATATCCGAGGGAGGCTGTTGATGAGGCGGTGGCTTATGTGGAATCGTTTGGCTATGTGGATGATGAACGCCTGTGCAAGAGTTATATTCACTATTACGAGAGCAGCAAAAGCAGGATGCGCATAAAGCAGGACTTGCTAAAAAAAGGAGTAGATCGTGATCTTATTGAGGAGTGCCTTGAGAGCGAGTTAGAACAATCCCAAGAAGAATTGATAGAACGTTTGCTGCAAAAAAAACACTATGATAGAGAACTTTCGGATAGAGCCGAGAGGGAAAAAATGTTTCGTTATTTAGCCCAGAGAGGCTTTGATTCGGCTGATATATCTCGTGCGCTCAGAGGGGAATATTCTTGACAACATACTAGATAAAGTATAAACTTAATTTGTTGTATTTATATGTAGATTATTAATTTTTCATGATGTATGTACAATAAAATTAAATAAGGGAGGTGCTCCTGTGCTTGCGATAATAATCACAGCGATTGTTACGTTAGTCGTTGCAGTTCCAGTTTCTTTTATCTTTGCAAACAAAGCCTACCAGAAGGCATCTGAGCAGAAGGTTGGAAGCGCAGAGGAGAGAGCTCGTAAGATTATTGACGAGGCTGTCCAGAGTGCAGAGAATAAGAAGCGAGAAGCTCTTATT
Source organism: Lachnospiraceae bacterium (assembly GCA_963644225.1). Classification (GTDB taxonomy): domain Bacteria; phylum Bacillota; class Clostridia; order Lachnospirales; family Lachnospiraceae; genus Pararoseburia. The sequence goes on from CAVIOJ010000162.1 coordinate 2,148, forward strand.
GAGGCGAAGGAAGAGTCTATGAAGACTCGTAATGAGCTTGAAAAAGAGATTCGTGAGCGTAGAGCAGAAGTTCAGAAGAGTGAACACCGTGTCCTTCAAAAGGAAGAGAATGCAGAAAAGAAGATTGCAGCTCTTGAAAAACGGGAATCTGAATGCGCTGCCAGGGAACGTGCGGTTGACGAGCAAAAAGAAGAAGTTGCTAAGTTAAATCAGCAAAGAATACAGGAACTAGAGAGAATCTCAGGATTGACCTCCGAACAAGCGAAAGAAATACTTTTAAAAACTGTTGAAGAAGATGTGAAACTTGACACAGCCAAGATGATAAAAGAATCAGAGGCTAGAGCCAAGGAGGAAGCAAACAAGAAGGCAAAGGACATCGTGGTTACAGCAATACAAAAGTGTGCTGCAGACCATGTGGCAGAGACTACCATCTCTGTTGTTCAGCTTCCAAATGACGAAATGAAGGGAAGAATTATCGGACGAGAAGGCCGTAATATTCGTACCCTTGAGACACTTACTGGAGTGGAACTCATTATCGATGATACTCCAGAGGCAGTTATCTTATCTGGATTTGATCCAGTGAGAAGAGAAGTTGCCAGAATTGCTCTTGAAAAATTGATTGTTGACGGACGTATTCATCCGGCAAGAATCGAGGAAATGGTTGAGAAGGCACAAAAAGAGGTAGAGGAATCCATTCGTGAAGAAGGAGAAGCTGCCGCACTTGAAGTGGGCGTTCACAACTTGAACCCAGAGTTGATTCGACTTTTAGGAAAGATGAAGTTCCGTACAAGTTACGGACAGAATGTATTAAAGCATTCTATTGAAGTGGCTCAGTTAGCAGGATTGCTTGCTGCTGAAATTGGCGAGGATGTCAGAATCGCCAAGAGAGCGGGCTTGTTACATGATATTGGCAAGGCTGTAGACCGCGAGATGGAAGGTACCCATGTTCAGCTTGGTGTAGAACTTTGTAAACGTTACAAGGAAAATCATGTTGTTATCAATGCGGTAGCTGCACATCATGGGGATACAGAGCCAGAGACATTGATTGCATGCTTGGTACAGGCTGCAGATACTATCAGTGCTGCTAGACCTGGTGCAAGACGCGAGACATTAGAAGCTTATTCAAACAGATTACAACAGTTAGAAGAGATTACGGACAGCTTTAAGGGCGTCGATAAATCTTTCGCTATTCAGGCAGGTAGAGAGGTTCGGGTAATGGTAGTTCCTGAACAGGTCGGTGATGCCGATATGGTATTGCTGGCAAGGGATATTTCTAAGAGAATTGAATCTGAATTAGATTATCCAGGACAAATCAAAGTTAATGTAATTCGCGAATCTAGAGTTACAGATTACGCGAAATAAAAAGTAGCCAGCATATGCTGGCTGCTTTTTTGTTTCTTGAAAAATCAAATTTTTTTTGGGGGGGTTATACCCTTGGTTTGAAATGGTATTTGCTTGGGTGGTTGACAATGAAGTCTCAGTAGAGATACAATTTCCGACAGATATATACACTTGAGGTTGCGTGGTTGATAGAGATAGAGAGGGAAAATATGGAACATGTAGAAAGAGTGTCAAGAGAACTTGTTTATGCGGGATCAATTGTAGATGTGTATGCAGATACTATGCGTCTTGCAAATGGAAAAGAAGAAAAGTGGGATATGGTTTGTCATAGAAAGGGAGCGGCTGCAGTTTTACCAGTTCTTCCTGATGGTAGAGTTATTTTGGTGCACCAGTACAGACCAGCCTTGGAACGATATACCTGGGAAGTACCTGCAGGCTCGAGAGATTCCGTAGACGAAGAGACTCTTATCTGCGCAAAAAGAGAACTTACAGAGGAAACAGGCTATTCCTGTGAAAAAATAGAAAAACTAATTTCACTAAAGACGACTGTTGCTTTTTGCGATGAATTTATTGATGTATATCTTGCTACAGGATTAGAAGCGGGTGAGCAGCATTTAGATGAGGCAGAAGCGATAGAAGTAAAGGCGTGGGAATTACAGGATCTCTTGGATTTAATCTACGATGGAAAAATTCAGGATTCAAAAACTGTATCTGCAATTTTGGCATATGCGCTACGGGTTAAATAAAGTTCTCATTAAACAAGAGAAATGAGGGCGCATTTTGCGTTAGAATATACATTAAAAGTTAAAAAGCGTGCTTATTAAACGCATAGAGGTTTATTTGTTTTAGGA
>CAVIOJ010000162.1:4349-10827 GCA_963644225.1 Lachnospiraceae bacterium
AAAAACACTTTTGATTAAAAGAACGATAGGGCTTCTTGACAAAACTTTACGATAAAAACCTAAAAAGAATCCTTTCTGAGAGAGTCTTTGCAATATAAACATCCAAAATGAGTCTTCGGTGAGAAGACGAGTGTCTTTGAAATGCGCATATATTGCGCGTAACACTCTGAAAATTTACAATAAAGTCAGAAAACAGACAGGAATAACGCAAAGTATCAAATTATCAGACAACTTAACGAAAAAAATAGTTTACAAAGGCTTTTAAAGGGTGTATATTAACCTTCGACAGGTAAAAAATAAGACTTTTATCAGGTCGTTTGGGAAGGCGACAGCAGAAAGGATACAGTGATGGAAAATAAAAATCACAATTTAGGACTCTATCGAGAAGAATTTGAACATGATAACTGTGGTATCGGTGCCGTTGTTAGCATGAAGGGAATCAAGACGCATCAGACCGTATCGGATGCACTCAAGATTGTAGAGAATCTTGAGCATAGAGCTGGTAAGGATGCTGAAGGAAAGACCGGAGACGGTGTTGGTATCATGCTTCAGATTTCTCACAACTTTTTTACCAAGGTGGCAAAAGAACTTAAAATTGATCTTGGGCAGGAGAGAGAATATGGCGTTGGCATGTTTTTCTTTCCGCAGGATGAGCTTAGCCGCAATCAATCCAAGAAGATGTTTGAGATTATCGTGGAAAAGGAAGGCATGGAATTTTTGGGTTGGAGAGATGTTCCAAATGATCCAAAGGTTTTAGGAAAGAAAGCTATCGATTGTATGCCTTATATTATGCAGGGATTTGTTAAAAAACCGGCAGGAGTAGAAAAAGGAATTGACTTTGATCGCAAGCTCTATGTTGCTCGTCGTGTTTTTGAGCAGACATGTGAAAATACTTACGTTGTTTCATTGTCTAGCAGAACCATTGTCTATAAGGGTATGTTTTTGGTTGGACAGCTTCGTACATTCTTTAAGGATTTGCATGATGAAAATTATGAATCTGCCATTGCTATTGTGCATTCGAGATTTTCTACCAATACCAATCCGAGCTGGGAGAGAGCGCATCCAAACAGATTTATCGTACATAATGGAGAAATCAATACCATCAAGGGAAATGCTGACCGTATGCTATCCCGCGAGGAGACCATGTATTCTGATTTCTTAGAAGCTGAACTTTCAAAAATCACACCTGTGGTAAATGCATCAGGATCTGACTCGGCTATGCTTGATAACACATTGGAATTTTTGGTGATGAACGGTTTGCCTTTGCCGCTTGCTGTCATGCTTACCATTCCGGAACCTTGGGTTAATAATAAGGCCATGAACCAGGAACGTAGAGATTTTTATCAGTACTACGCTACCATGATGGAACCTTGGGATGGCCCTGCTTCTATCATTTTTTCCGATGGCGATATTATGGGAGCAGTACTTGATAGAAATGGTCTTCGTCCATCACGTTATTATGTGACAAAAGATGACTATTTGATCCTTTCTTCTGAGGTGGGAGTTCTTCCTATTGACGAGAGCAGAATCCTTAGCAAGGATCGCCTAAAACCAGGAAAGATGCTTCTTGTAGATACCGTAGAAGGCCGTCTGATAGATGACGATGAATTAAAGACTTCTTACGCTACCAAGCAGCCTTACGGAGAGTGGCTGGATAAAAATTTGGTACATTTGCATGATTTAAAGATTCCAAATAAAAGAGTGGAAAATCATACAAAAGAGGAACGTGCGAAACTGCAAAAAGCTTTTGGATATACCTATGAAGACTTAAAGACTTCTATCCTTCCTATGGCATTAAATGGCGCGGAAGGAATTGGTGCCATGGGTATTGATACTCCTCTTGCAGTGCTTTCTAACCAGCATCAGCCGCTTTTTAACTATTTCAAGCAGTTGTTTGCCCAGGTTACTAACCCTCCAATCGATTCTATTCGTGAAAAAATTGTCACATCCACCACTATTTATTTGGGAGACAGCGGCAATGTTTTGGAGGAAAAGGAAGAAAACTGCAAGATGCTTCGCATCAACAATCCGATTCTTACCAACACGGATTTATTAAAAATCAAGAATATGGATGTGGAAGGTTTCAAGGTTGAGACTATTCCGATTACCTACTATAAAAATACTTCTTTGGAAAAAGCCATCGATCACCTTTTTGTAGAGGCGGATCGTGCTCATAGAGAAGGGGCCAATATCATCATCCTTTCCGATCGTGGTGTGGATGAAAATCATGTGGCAATTCCTTCTTTGCTTGCAGTTTCTGCTTTGCAGCAATATCTGGTACAGACAAAAAAGAGAACCAGTCTTTCTGTTATTTTGGAAAGTGGTGAGCCAAGAGAAGTACATCATTTTGCAACCTTGCTTGGATATGGCGCTTCCGCTATCAATCCATACTTGGCATTGGAAAGCATTGATGAGTTGATTGAACTTAATATGCTCGACAAGGATTACTATGCTGCAGTTGATTCTTATAATGAGGCGGTAATCAGTGGAATCATCAAGATTGCTTCAAAGATGGGTGTTTCTACTGTACAGTCTTATCAGGGTGCCAAGCTTTTTGAGGCTATCGGTATCAATGAGGATGTGGTAAATAAATACTTCAAGGGAACTGTCAGCAGAATTGGCGGTATCAGCCTTTTAGATATTCAAAAAGATGTGGAAATGCTTCATTCTCAGGCATTCGATCCTTTGGATTTGCATACAGACAATACTTTGGAGAGCAAGGGTGCTCACAAGATGCGCAGCGGCAAGGAAGAGCATTTGTACAATCCACAGACAATTCATCTCTTGCAGTTGGCTACAAGAACTGGAGATTATGATACTTTCAAGGAATATACAGCTCTTGTCAATAAAGAAGATTCTGTTATGAACCTTCGCGGCCTGCTTGATTTTAAATATGCGAAAAAGCCAATCGATATCAATGAAGTTGAGTCTGTTGATGAGATCGTAAAACGTTTTAAAACGGGAGCTATGTCTTATGGTTCTATTTCAAAGGAAGCCCACGAGACCATGGCTATCGCTATGAATATGCTTCACGGCAAATCAAATTCCGGTGAAGGCGGCGAGGAAGAGGAGAGACTGACCATCGGAAAAGATGGAAAGAATCGCTGCTCGGCTATCAAACAGGTAGCATCAGGTCGTTTTGGCGTTACCAGCAGATACTTGGTTTCTGCAAAAGAGATCCAGATTAAGATGGCGCAGGGAGCAAAACCTGGAGAGGGCGGTCACTTGCCTGGTAAAAAGGTTTACCCATGGATTGCAAAGACGAGACTTTCCACTCCTGGAGTTTCTTTGATCTCTCCACCACCACATCATGATATCTACTCTATCGAAGATTTGGCACAGCTGATTTACGATTTGAAAAATGCCAACAAAGATGCTCGCATCTCTGTAAAATTGGTATCGGAAGCTGGTGTTGGTACAGTCGCTTCCGGTGTAGCAAAGGCGGGAGCACAGGTTATCTTGATTTCTGGATATGACGGTGGTACTGGAGCTGCACCACGTAGTTCTATTCACAATGCTGGTTTGCCTTGGGAACTTGGATTGGCAGAGGCACATCAGACTTTGACCATGAATGGTCTTCGAAACAAGGTCGTAATCGAGACCGACGGAAAGCTTATGAGTGGCCGTGATGTTGCTATTGCAGCCATGCTCGGTGCAGAGGAGTTTGGTTTTGCTACAGCACCTCTTGTAACCATGGGATGTGTGATGATGCGTGTATGTAACTTGGATACATGTCCTGTTGGTATTGCAACCCAGAATCCTGAACTTCGCAAACGCTTTAGCGGTAAGCCAGAGTATGTTGTAAACTTCATGCGCTTTATTGCAGAGGAACTTCGAGAATATATGGCAAAACTCGGCGTTAAAACTTTGGATGAGTTGGTTGGACGTACTGATTTGCTCGAGATAAAAGAGGAAGCTAAGACAGGTAAATATGCAAAAATTGATTTGTCTGCTATCTTGGAAAATCCTTTTGTTAAAGAAGCATCAAAGATTTCTTATTTAAAGAAGAATGTCTATGATTTCGAGTTGGAAAAGACAGTCGATGAGAAGATTCTTTTGAAACAATTCAAGGATGCCTTGGAAACCGGAACTAAAAAGGGTCTGCAGATTGATGTAACCAATACCGACCGTTCTGTTGGAACCCTATTTGGCGCTGAAATCACCAGACGTTTTGGAGAGTCTTTGCCAGAAGATACTTTCACAGTACAGTGTAACGGCGCAGGCGGACAAAGCTTCGGCGCATTTATTCCAAAGGGCCTGACACTTGAACTTGTTGGTGATTCTAATGACTACTTTGGTAAGGGACTTTCTGGTGGTAAGTTAGTTGTCTTCCCGCCAACTGGTGTGACTTACAAGGAAGATGAAAATATCATCGTAGGTAACGTTGCTTTGTATGGTGCTACCAGTGGAAAAGCATTTATCAATGGTGTGGCTGGAGAAAGATTTGGCGTACGTAATTCTGGCGCTACAGCTGTAGTGGAAGGCTGTGGAGATCATGGATGCGAATACATGACTGGCGGACGTGTAGTTGTCTTAGGACAAACCGGTAAAAACTTTGCGGCTGGAATGAGCGGCGGAATTGCCTATGTATTGGATGAGGATGCTTCACTTTATCGTAAGCTCAATAAGTCTATGGTTTCTTTGGAACCTGTGACGGACAAGTATGATGTCCTCGAGTTAAAAGAGATTATTACAGAACATGTAGCATATACCAATTCGAAAAAAGGAAAAGAAATCTTTGACAACTTTAGTGAATACCTTCCTAAGTTTAAAAAGATCGTACCACATGATTATAAGAAGATGATGATGACCATTGTTCAGATGGAAGAAAAAGGTTTGAGCAGTGAACAGGCACAGATTGAAGCTTTTAATGCGCTGACAAAGTAGGAAGAAAGGAGAGAATTCATCATGGGAAAAGCAACTGGATTTTTAGACTATGTAAGAGTTGATGCGACAGCTTTAGATCCAAAGGAACGTATCAAAAATTTTAATGAATTTCATATTCCTCTTTCTACGGAGGAGCAAAGAAAACAGGGAGCACGCTGCATGGACTGTGGCGTACCTTTCTGCCAGGCAGGAATGTCAATCAAGGGTATGACTTCAGGTTGCCCTCTAAATAACCTTATTCCGGAATGGAATGATTTGGTCTATCACGGAAACTGGGAACAGGCATATTTGCGCCTGCATAAAACCAGCAATTTTCCAGAGTTTACCTGTCGCGTCTGCCCAGGTCTTTGTGAAAAAGCCTGCACCTGCGGCTTGAACGGAGATGCAGTTTCTACCAAGGAAAATGAGCGTGCCATTATTGAGTATGCATATGCAAATGGTCTTGCAGATGCAAAGCCGCCAGTTAATCGTTCGGGAAAGAAGATCGCTATAGTAGGCTCTGGCCCTGCCGGACTTGCCGCAGCTGACCAACTCAATAGCAGAGGCCATCAGGTTTGTGTTTACGAAAGAAACGATAAAGTAGGCGGACTCCTTCGCTATGGCATTCCAAACATGAAGTTGGAAAAACAAATCATTGATCGAAAGATTGCCATCATGGAAGAAGAGGGCATTGTCTTTAAGACAGGTGTCGATGTTGGAAAAGATGTAAAAGCGAAAGATTTGTTGTCGGAATATGACGCTGTTATTTTGGCCTGCGGTGCTTCAAATCCTAGAGATATCACAGCACCAGGAAGAGAGGCAAAGGGAATTTACTTTGCAGTAGACTTCCTGACTTCCACCACAAAAAGCTTGTGGGATTCTGGATTAAAAGAAGGAACATTTATCTCTGCAAAAGATAAAGATGTTATCGTTATCGGCGGTGGTGATACTGGAAATGACTGCGTGGGAACGTGTATACGTCATGGCTGCAAATCCATCACTCAGCTTGAGATGATGCCGAAAGCTCCTGATGAGCGAAGTGAGAGTAATCCTTGGCCACAGTGGCCGCTTGTCTGCAAGACAGATTATGGTCAGGAGGAGGCTATTGCCGTATTTGGTCACGATCCTAGAGTCTATACCACTACGGTAAAAGAGTTCAAAAAGGACAAAGGTGGAAATGTAAAGAGTGCAATACTTGTTTCACTTGAGTCGAAGACAGATGAGAAGACGGGACGTCGCATGATGGTTCCTGTGGAAGGAACAGAAAAAGAAGTCCCTTGCCAGCTTGTCCTTATCGCTGCAGGATTCTTGGGAAGTCAGGCCTATGTGACGGATGCCTTCAAAGTAAAGTTGGACGCAAGAACCAATGTAGAAGGAATTGACGGAGGATTTGCTACATCTGTGGATAAAGTTTTTACTGCTGGTGATATGCATACAGGCCAGTCTTTGGTAGTAAAGGCTATTCGTCAGGGAAGAGACTGCGCTAGAGAAGTAGATACCTATTTGATGGGATATTCGAATCTGTAGTTAGATGACAAAACCATCAAGAACCAGCTTGGAAAAAATGTCAGCCTTTTGGCAATGACGCAGAAAAAAATAACCGCTGTAACCC
>CAVIOJ010000163.1:0-3684 GCA_963644225.1 Lachnospiraceae bacterium
GTGAGTGCCAGACATCTTGCCAGTCTGCTTGCAAGACATCTTGTACTGTAGGTAACCAGAGCTGCGAGAACAATCGCTAATTTTTATATTTGTATGATGGGGAGCGCCCTGCCTGATGGTGGGGGGCTCCATTCTGTAGTTTGTTAGACAAATGTATATTTGAAGACATTCATGAGAGCGAGATCCGCATAGCGTATCTCGTCTTTGTGCGTTTATAGAAGGAGGATGATTTTGGTTCATCAATATAAAATGGGCGGTTACAACATCGTAATCGACGTCAACAGTGGAGCTATTCATGTGGTAGATGATATGACCTATGACATGATTGAGATGTATGAGTCTTCCACCAAGGAAGCCATCTTTGATGAGATGGCAAGACGTTATCCAGACCAGGCAGATGAGATTTCTGAGGTTTGGGATGAGATTGCAGAGTTGATAGCTGCTGAGGAATTATTTACAAAAGACTCTTATGAGCCTTACATTACAGATTTTGCAAAAAGACCAACAGTGGTCAAGGCATTGTGCTTACATATTGCCCATGACTGTAACTTGGCTTGCCAGTACTGCTTTGCAGAAGAAGGAGAGTACCATGGCAAGAGAGAGCTTATGAGCTATGAGGTTGGAAAAAAGGCTTTGGATTTCCTTGTTGCCAATTCAGGTCATAGACGCAATCTTGAGGTAGACTTCTTTGGAGGAGAGCCTCTGATGAATTTCCAGGTTGTCAAGGATTTGGTGGCTTACGGCAGAAGCCTCGAGAAGACCCACGACAAAAACTTCCGTTTTACCCTCACTACCAACGGTGTTTTGTTAAATGATGACATTATGGAGTTTGCCAACAAAGAGATGGGCAACGTGGTACTTAGTATCGACGGCCGCAAGGAAGTACATGATCAGATGCGACCATTTAGAAATGGTGCCAGCAGTTATGATTTGATAGTTCCAAAGTTCCAAAAATTTGCAGACAGCCGTAATCAGGAAAAATATTATGTTCGTGGTACTTTTACCCACAACAATTTGGACTTTTCAAAGGATGTCATCCATTTGGCCAATCTTGGATTCAAACAGATTTCCGTAGAGCCTGTTGTGGCACAGGAGACTGATTCCTATGCAATCCGCGAGGAAGACTTGCCACAGCTCATGGAAGAATACGAAGCTCTTGCAGAGGAGATGGTAAGACGTCACGGAACTGATGAGGACTTCAACTTTTTCCACTTTATGATCGATTTGGAGGGCGGCCCTTGTGTGGCCAAGCGTCTGTCAGGATGTGGTTCCGGAACAGAATATTTGGCTGTGACACCTACAGGAGATTTGTATCCTTGCCATCAGTTCGTTGGCAACACAGACTTCCTTATGGGCAATGTTGATGACGGCGTCTTAAATACTGACCTTCGAGATGAATTTAAGAGCTGCAATGTATATGCCAAGGAAAAATGTAGAGAATGTTTTGCCAGATTTTACTGCAGTGGTGGTTGTGCAGCCAACTCTTACAACTTCCACGGAGACATTCACAATGCTTATGATATTGGATGTGCACTTCAGAAAAAACGTGTGGAGTGTGCCATTATGATAAAAGCAGCCCTTGCTGCAAAAGAAGGAGAGAATTAAATGAAACGAATGAAAAAGGGACAGGGTATTGCTTGGCTTGTAGTATTACTTGCAGCAATCGTTGCACTTGGATATTTAGCAGTACAGATTATCAGTGCTACTGTCAAAGGGGATGATGATTATGATATCCGCCTGGGCCTGGATTTGGCCGGTGGTGTCAGCATTACTTACCAGGTTGTTGGAGATAAACCTTCTTCCGAGGACTTGGCCGATACAGTTACCAAGTTACAAAAACGTATTGAAAATGAACTTGGATCAGAAAGTTCTACAACAGAGTCTAGTGTCTATGCTGTAGGAGATGACCGTATTACCGTTGAAATCCCTGGCGTTAAGGATGCCAATGCCTTACTTGAAGAACTTGGAACTCCTGGTTCTATCTACTTTATCAGTCAGACAGATGCAGATGGAAATACCAACTATTCTTATGACAGCACCACAGGTGGTTACAAGCTCAACTACGAGTTGGATGATTTGATTGCCAACGGTTCCGTTGTATTGGAAGGATCTGATGTAAAAAATGCTACAGCAACCAACCAGCAGGATTCTACCACAGGTGCTTCTACTCCAGTAGTACAGATTAGCCTTACAGACGCTGGAACAGAAGCTTTTGCCGAGGCGACTACAGCAGCTTATGCAGCTGGAGAGTCTATCGGTATTTACTATGATGGCGAGTTTGTAAGTGTACCTTCTGTTAATGCCGCTATCACAGATGGTCAGTGTATCATCGAGGGAATGAGCGATTTTGAGGAGGCTAGTAGTCTTGCTTCTTATATCCGTATCGGTGGACTTAGCCTTGAGTTGGAAGAGTTACAGTCAGAGGTTGTAGGTGCACAGCTTGGTAGCAGTGCTCTTTCTACAAGTTTACTCGCAGCTGCCATCGGACTTGCAATTGTCCTCATTTTCCTTATGATTGCTTATCGCATCCCTGGACTTGCAGCTTCTCTAGCACTTGTATTATATACAGAGCTTATGCTCATGATTTTGTGGGCTTTTGATATTACACTTACACTTCCTGGTATTGCAGGTATCATCCTCTCTATCGGTATGGCGGTAGATGCCAACGTTATCATCTTCGCCCGTATCAAGGAGGAGATTGCGGCAGGAAAGAGTGTTATTGCTTCCATTGAGATTGGTTTCAAAAAGGCTCTTTCTGCAATCGTGGATGGAAACGTGACCACCTTGATTGCAGCAGCTGTACTTGGCGTTCTTGGTTCTGGTACCGTAAAGGGATTTGCCATTACCTTGGCACTTGGTGTTATTCTTTCTATGTTTACAGCCCTTGTTATCACAAGAATCCTTATGAACTCTTTGTATGCAGTAGGTCTTCGTGACCAGAAGCTTTATGGCAAGGCAAAAGACTTAAAGACAGTCAATTTCCTTGGAAAGAAAGCTATCTTCTTTACCTGTTCACTTCTTGTTATCTGTGTGGGTGTCGTTGGTATGGCAGTTCATGGTATCAAGGGAGACAAGAGCTTAAATTACAGCCTTGAATTTTTGGGTGGTACTTCTACAACCGTAGAGTTTAACGAGGCTTATACTTTAGCAGAGGCAGACGAGACTATCGTTCCAAAGATTGTAGATGTCATTGGTGATGATTCCATCCAGACTCAGGTGGTAGATGGAACCAACCAGATTATCTTCAAGACAGCAACTCTTGATTTGGACGAAAGAGAAGCTTTAAATACCATGTTGGTAGATGATTTCGGTGTGGATGAATCTTCCATCACTTCTTCAAATATTGGATCTACTATCAGTGGAGAGATGCGTTCACAGTCTATGATCGCCGTTGTAGTTGCAGCATTGTGTATGCTTCTTTACATCTGGTTCCGTTTCAAGGACTTGCGTTTCGCTGGATCTGCCATCATTGCATTGATCCATGACGTATTGGTTGTACTTGCACTTTATGCAATTGCCCGTATATCTGTTGGTAGTGCTTTTATCGCATGTATGCTTACAGTTATTGGATATTCAGTCAACGATACTATCATTATCTTCGATAGAATTCGTGAAAATAAAAAGACTCTTCGCGATGAGAGTCCAGAAAGTTTGGCAGCTCTTGCCAATGAGTCTATTACACAG
>CAVIOJ010000164.1:0-2335 GCA_963644225.1 Lachnospiraceae bacterium
GGAAGAATGAAATTTCCTTTTTAACATATAACAATATTTTTAATTTTCAGGAGGAAACAAAAATGGCAGTAAAGATTAGATTAAGAAGAATGGGACAGAAGAAGAATCCTTTCTACAGAATCGTAGTAGCAGACTCTAGATCACCTAGAGATGGTAGATGTATCGAGGAGATCGGAACATACGATCCAAACCAGGATCCATCTGCATATCATGTAAATGAAGAACTCGCTAAGAAATGGTTAGCTAATGGCGCACAGCCAACTGAGACCGTTGCTAGAATTTTCAAGCAGGCAGGTATTGAAAAATAATTCCCTTCAAAGGCGAGAAAGAGCGAGGTATTAGGTGATGAAAGAATTAGTTGAAGTAATTGCGAAGTCACTAGTAGATTACCCGGACGAAGTTGTTGTTACAGAAGAAGAAGATGACAAGACCATTGTTGTAAAGTTGCATGTTGATGCATCTGATATGGGAAAAGTAATCGGCAAGCAGGGGCGTATCGCGAAAGCAATTCGTTCCGTTGTTAAGGCAGCAGCCTCTAAGTCGGACAAAAAAGTTGTTGTAGACATCGTATAAGATGAATCTCTAATTGCCAGTTTGATCTGGTGATTAGAGATTTTTTCTTTCGAAAAATGAATTTGTAAGGTGAAGTTTGCTTTGACTTTATCTTGGCGGTTCAAAAAAGAAAGGAAGAGTATGGATTTATATCAAGTGGGCGCTATTACGCAGACACATGGGATTCGCGGAGAAGTGAAGGTTTTTCCTTTGACAGATGATGTTTCCCGTTTTGAAAATATGAAAGATTTACTTTTGGAGACAAAAAAAGGTTATCTGCATTTAGATGTGACATCGGCCAGACCTCAAAAGAATCTTGTGATTTTAAAATTCAAAGGCTACGATAATATCAATGATGTGGAAGGATTTAAGGGAGCAAAACTTTTTGTCGAAAAAGAAAACCGCGTTGCTCTTGCTGAGGATGAATATTTTATTGCCGATTTAATCGGACTAAAAGTCATTACCGAAGAAGACAAAGAATTGGGCAAAATATCGGATGTTATTTCCACAGGAGCAAATGATGTATATGTGGTTGAAACCGATGGCGGCAAGGAAGTCTTACTTCCGGCAATTCATGATTGCATCCTAAATGTTGATTATGACAATAAAATAATGCTTGTGCACCTGATGCCAGGGCTTCTTGATGAGGGAGAATAGTATGAAATTTTATATTATGACCCTGTTTCCTGAGATGGTATTATCTGGTCTTACTACAAGTATTATTGGCCGCGCAAAAGACAAGGGACTTTTGGAGATAGAGGCTGTAAATATAAGAGATTTTACCACGGAAAAACATGGTAAAGTGGATGATTATCCTTATGGCGGCGGCGCTGGCATGGTGATGCAGGCGCAGCCTATATATGATGCCTGGCAATGGATTATGGAAAGAATCACTGGCAGTGTAAAGACAATTTATCTTACACCGCAGGGAAAGACTTTTGTTCAGGATGATGCCAAGGAATTAGCAACCTTCGACAATATTATTTTTTTATGTGGGCATTATGAAGGCGTGGATGAAAGAGTCTTAGAGGCAATGGATTGCTCTTATATGTCCATAGGAGATTTTGTCTTGACGGGGGGAGAACTCCCAGCCATGGTCATGGTGGATGCGATTTCTCGAATGGTGCCAGGAGTTTTGACCAACAAGGATTCTAAGGAGACGGAATCTTTTGAAAATAATTTGTTGGAATATCCACAGTATTCCAGACCAGAAGTATGGAATGATAGAAAAGTTCCTGCCATACTTTTATCGGGAGATCATGCAAAGGTGGACAAATGGCGACATGAGCAGTCTTTGAAAAGAACTTTTGAGCGTCGTCCGGATTTGCTTAAAAACGCAGATTTATCCGAGAAGGATAAGGCATTTATAGAGACCTTATAAAAATTAAGGATCGCGCATGCTTTTAGGGACGAATTTAAAAAATCCCTTGCATCTGCAGGATATTTATGGTAATATGAGCAAGTTGTGAAAAGAGATGGTCCTCTGATACTTATGTATTAAGAACGTCAAGATAATTTTATTAGGAGGTCACAAAATGAGCGCAAACGAAATCATTAAAAACATTGAAGCAGCTGAACTCAAGTCTGAAGTTGATGAGTTCCACGTAGGTGATACTGTAAGAGTACACGCTAAGATCAAAGAGGGTAACCGTGAAAGAATCCAGATTTTCGAAGGTACCGTTTTGAAGAGACAGGGTGGAAGCAACCGTGAGACATTTACTGTTAGAAAGTTCTCTAACGGAGTTGGTGTTGAGAAGACTTGGCCATTACATAGCCCTAACGT
>CAVIOJ010000165.1:0-2896 GCA_963644225.1 Lachnospiraceae bacterium
GAGCTAGAAGGGGACATAATTCCACTCAAGCCAAGGGCAATCAAGGTAGAATTGAATCCAATCACAAAGCGATAATTACTGTGAATTCGATTCATCAAAGCAGCACTGATTTTTCTCATGATCACAAGTTGCATCAAATTGTCTGTAGAAATGGTAATATCTGCAATCTCTCTTGCAATCGCCGCTCCTGCCTCTATGGCAACGCCTACATCTGCTTCAGAAAGTGCAGGAGAATCATTGACACCATCTCCAATCATGATGACCTTATGGCCCAATTCTCTTTGTTTTTTCACATAAGCTGCCTTGTCTTCCGGCAGTACTTCTGCATAAAACTCATCGATTCCGATTTTTGCAGCAACCGCTTTTGCCGTCTTTAAATTATCTCCCGTCATCATGCAGATGTTTTTGATTCCAAGTTTATGGAGCTCCTGCATGACTAAAGGCGCCTCATCTCTTACCGGATCAAAAATACACAGTACTGCAGCCAAAAGTCCGTCAATTGCCAAATAAATTCTGGAATATTCAGGTTTGATAGCATCAAGTTTTGCTTTTTCTTCCTGTGGAATCTGACAGCCTTCATCTTCTATTACAAAATGATAGCTACCAATTACGACCTTTTTATCACCGATATAGCTGCTGACACCATGAGCCACAATATACTCTACTTTTGAATGTAATTCTTCGTGACTAAGATTCTTTTCTTTTGCTCCATCTACAATGGCATTGGCAACAGAATGTGGGTAATGCTCTTCAAGGCAAGCAGCAACTCGCAGCATCTCATTGGAATCCTGTCCACCAAAAGTAATCACATCCATAAGTTTCGGAGTAGCGTAAGTCAATGTACCTGTCTTATCAAATACAATAGTGTCTGCCTCTGCTACCGCTTCCATAAACTTGCCACCTTTTATGGATATTCCATATTCTCTAGCCTCACGAATGGCTGAAAGGACAGAAAGTGGCATAGACAATTTCATGGCACATGAATAATCCACCATGAGAAAAGACAGTGCCTTGGTCATATTTCTAGTCAGAAGATATGTGATTCCAAATCCTGCCAAACTATATGGCACCAAGGAATCCGCCAAACGATACGCCTTGGCTTCCGTGTTGGATTTAAGTTTTTCGGACTCCTCAATCATCTGGACAATCTTGTCATACTTGCCGCTTCCAGATTCTTTGGTCACCTCAACTATGCATTCGCCCTCTTCCACAACGGTTCCCGCATAAACATAGCCATCCACACTTTTTACCACTGGCTCAGACTCACCAGTCATGGCAGATTGGTTCACCGTCATCTCACCCTGGATTACCTTTCCATCAAGCGGAATGATATCCGAATTGCGAAGGATAATTCTATCACCTTTTTTCACAGAGTTGATGCTAACTTGTATCTCACCACTTGGCGTATAAAGCCATACTTTATCCACCTGTAAAGACATAGAACGCGCCAAATCGCCAATGGATTTCTTTCTGGTCCATTCTTCTAAAATCTCACCTGTATCAAGCAAAAACATAATAGAAGATGCCGTCGAGAAATCTCGTCTTAAAATGGATGCTGCAATGGCTATTCCATCAAGTGTCTCTACCTTAAGATGTCCACTGCACATTGCTTTTATACCATCATATAAGAACGGAAGGCTCTTTATTATAGTTCTGGCAATTGATATAGGTTTTGGCAGAAAAATCTTATACAGATTATGTTTTAAAATCTGCATAACAAATTTTTCCTGATACTCTCTATTTAGTTGTCTCCCTGTCTCTTCCGGCACCAAAGAAGTAACTGCTTCATCCTCTGGGTCATATGCTAAGAGCGCCCTCATCAGGCGCTCCTTATTATCACAAGATGCATTTTTAAAATGAACCGTTGCGTCTCCAGTTCTCTCATCTACAACCGCCGTTTTGACTTCCGGTTGACTTTCCAAAAAGTACTGCAACAAATCTGCATCTTCGTATGACATATGAATCAGAGGTGTCTTCATTCGAATCCGCTTGGGAGACTCATGTAAAACTACACACCTCATGGATTTATGCCTCTTCTTTTGAATCCTGCTCGTACTCTTCTACGATTGCTTTAGCCATAGCTACTTTTTCTGCTTTTGCTTTTTCGTAGCGTTTTTCATTGATGTCTTTTGCATCTTCATAGATGTCGTCACAATTTTCCTTTACACAGGCAGCTGTCTTCATAACAGAATCTTTTCCTCTCATAACGGCAGCTGTGCAATGTGTATATGCAGTCTTTGCATCTTTGCTAGATAAGATAGCAACGCCTGCTGTTCCAAAAAGAACACCGCCTGCAAAAAGTCCGAGTTTTTTAAAGTCGATCATAATCGATACCTCCGTTTACGTAATTTATATTTTCATTCTAAGCCTATTCAAAAAAATGTATTAGTTAATCTTTGTTAAATATAACTAACGATTCTCCACATCCTCTAGATAAGCTTTCATTTTTTCAAAACACTCTTCAGATAAAACATGCTCGATTCTGCAAGCATCCTCCTCCGCGTTCTTCTCACTCACTCCAATTTTTTTAAACCATTCTGTAAAAAATTCGTGACGATCATAGACATGCTGCGCAATATCACGTCCTTTGTCTGTCAAAAGAATGCGCCAATCATCTCTAAGGATACAGCCATCTTCCTCTAATTTTTTTAGCGCCACACTGACACTGGCTTTGGAATAATTCATCTGTTCCGCAACATCAGTCACGCGACAAGCTCCGTAGCGATTAATTCGAATCAGTATAGCTTCCAAATAATCCTCTCTTGAACTTTTTTTCTCTTTTCTATCCATGCTTGCAATTTCTCCCAATAGTTAGTGCGACAAACTTTTGTTAGTTGTATCTAATTCATTGTACTATTATTGAGAGTTCTAAACAAGCCCTTATTCTTCTTTATAT
>CAVIOJ010000166.1:0-4627 GCA_963644225.1 Lachnospiraceae bacterium
GTACAAAAGGAAGGCAGTGAAAAAATCGAGTCTGTAAATCTTCCTCATGACGCCATGATTTATGAGAATCGAAGTGCCGAGGCTACCACGACAGGTTCTGGTGGATATTTTGAGGCAGGCAAGTATTTTTACAGAAAAAAATGGATGGTAGAAACGAGCGATCAGGGAAAAACTATCATCTTGGAATGTGAAGGAGTCTATCAAAATTCTCATGTTTCGCTAAATGGAGAGGAGCTTTATTTCCGCCCATACGGCTATACCAATTATTTTGTAAATCTTTCTGACAAGTTAAAATATGGTCAGGAAAATGAACTGGAGATCATCGGTGACAACAGTCAGGCACCGAATTCAAGATGGTATTCTGGCGCGGGAATTTATCGTGAAGTGCAGCTTTATGTAGGACCAGCGCAGGCTATTGCACCGGATGGGGTAAAAGTCACTGTACTTTCTGCTGATACCATTCGTGTGAATGTGGCTGGACTTTCACTCGGTGAAGCTGCAGGCGAGGATATATTGGCCGATGTAAAAATCTATGATGGTGATACGTTGGTAGCAGAAGGAACTACACGCAGCGAGATTACAATTCCGGATGCCAAAGCCTGGGATGCAGAGAATCCAAACCTTTATCGTGCAGTTGTTACCTATGGAGAGGATGTAGCAGAAGAGGTATTTGGACTTCGAACCATACACTGGGGTAAAGACGGCCTGAAGGTCAATGGTAAGGAAGTATTGCTCCGTGGATCTTGTATCCATCATGACAACGGCGTTTTAGGTGCTGCTACTTTTGCCATGGCTGAAGAGAGAAGAGTTCGCATCTTAAAAGAGGCAGGATTTAATGCCATTCGCTGTTCTCACAATCCTATGTCAAAATCCATGCTTGCTGCCTGCGATAAATTAGGTATGTATGTTATGGACGAGACCTTCGATATGTGGTTTATCAACAAAAATACTTACGATTATGGTAACGAAGCTTTCCGCCAGTGGTGGAAGGAAGATGTCAAGGCCATGATTGACAAGGATTACAACCATCCATCTGTCATCATGTATTCTATCGGAAATGAAATCTCAGACCTTGGTACCGACGAAGGTGTAGCCATGTGTCAGGAAATGTCTTCCTTTGTAAAGAAGATTGATCCTAGTCGCGCTACTACCATGGGAATGAACTTGATGATTGCTGTCATGACTGCCAAGGGCAAGGGATTGTACGGAAAAAGCGATGACGGCGAGGCAAAAGACCCTGGCTCTTCTACCATGGATTCAGTGCCTACTTCAGATTTCTTCAACTTTTTGATGAATAAATTTGGTGGAATCATGGAGGTTTCTGCAAAGACCAAGGATTCCAATAAGATTGTAGAAAAGAATTCCTGCTATCTTGATATCCCGGGTTATAACTATGCCCAGCCTCGCTATGAATATGAGGTAAAAACTTATCCTGACCGTCCATTTGTTGGCTCAGAAACTCTTCCAAAGCAGCAGTATGTCAACTGGCAGGATGTGAAAAAATATCCTAACCTTGTAGGTGACTTCATCTGGACAGGATGGGATTATCTGGGAGAGGCCGGCATCGGAACGGTTAAATACGTGGATAAGAATACGAAGAAGCCAGTGGAACCTGGACTTATTGTTTCTGGTGGTGCCGGAGAGATCGATATCTGCGGTAAAATCCGACCTGAGTGTGGATGGAACAAGACCATCTGGGGACTTTCTTCAAAACCGGTCATCAGTGTTGAACCAATCAGTCATGCCAACCATAAAAAGGGTATTTCCATGTGGAGAAATACTGATACAGTAGAAAGCTGGTCTTGGGAAGGTTGCGAAGGCTTCCAAAATGAAGCCAGAGTGTATACAGATGGCGCCGTGGCAGAGCTTTTTGTTAATGGAAGAAGCCTTGGCAAAAAGAAAGTTAAACAAAACATGGCAATCTTCAAAAAAGTTGCCTATGAGCCAGGTGAGATTTCAACCATTTGCTATGATGTAGCTGGAAATGAAATCGGCAGAACCTCTTTGATTTCTGCTACAGGTAAGACTGATATCAAGCTTAGTCCTGAGACTACGGTCCTTAGAGCCAACGGACAGGATCTGTGCTTTATCGATATCGATCTTGTTGGAGAAAATGGCATCACAAAATCCAACGTTGATCAAAAACTCAAGGTAGAAGTAGAGGGGGCTGGAACTCTGCAGGGTTATGGTTCCGCAAGACCTTATATGACAGAGAATTTCTACAGCGATACCCATACTACATTTTATGGTAAATCACTTGCTGTTGTTCGAGCTGGCTATGAGTCAGGAGAAATCAAGGTCACTGTATCCGGCCAGGGACTTGAGACCAAGAGCCTTACTATTTCAGTTAAGTAATAATGTGATTCCTAAAATACTTTTTTTGCAAAGTATTTTGACAAAAATCACAGAATATATGACAATCTGCATTAAGAAAGCGTATAATAAGCATAATTATACATGCAGAAAGGCAGTAAGGCTGATGACGTTTGATGATTTAAAAACGGGACAAGCGCTGGAATTGGAAGTTTACCTGGGCGAATCTTCTTTTCCTGTACGTACCAAGGTGGTAGGTAAATCTCAGGGTGCTATTTTGGTAGAGCCCTACACTTACAATGGCGTCGCTGTAGATTTTACCAGCGACAAGCTAAAAAATATGAGTTTTGATCTCCACTGCATTGACGATGGTACAGTTAGCCGCATGGTTTGGAAAAATGTAGATATCAAGTTGATTTCCTATGGTGGTAAAGACTACTATGGTATACATACCAAGATTTTTGGCAGTGTCGCCAAATCCAGTGAACGTCGTGCCGTGGGTCGTATAAAGTTACATGGTACTGGTAAGGTCATTTTGGATGACAAGGAGCACATGATGCAGCTGGTAGATATCTGCGAAAGTGGATTTGCATTCCTGACTGGCGAGCGTTTCGCGACTGTCGGAGATTTTGTTACTGTGACTTTTTCTGACAAGGCGCAGAATACGGATTTTGACATGACCTTGCAATTGCGAGTGGTTCGTGCTATGCAAAACGATCAGCAATTTTTCTATGCAGGTGTTTTGATGGATGTTCCAAAGGATCTGTTGGCTTATATTTACTTCAAGCGCCTAGATCAAAAGAAGAATGAGAATATCCTGAAAAAAGAGGAATCATAAAATTTTATAAAACAAAAGTGATGAGACGTCGATTAGTTGAATCTTTTCGGCGTCTCGTTTGATTTATGGAATTTGTGGAAATTTTTTTGAAATAGCGTTGGAAATAGCAATTAAAGTGAAAAATTTTCTGGGGATGTACGCTTTATGGGACATGCCGTGATGTATGCTGTGGATAGCTGGTGAGGATAGCTGGTGAGGATAGCTGGTGAGGAAGGCTCGGATTTTTTTACGCACCGGCGCGGACTTAGGCTATGACAAACCTTACGTAGCAGTGAAAAAAAGGAGTAGTGTTATGAAGAAAAATCATACAGGGCGTGTCTTGATTATTTTTTTTATTGTGGTTACGGCAGTTTTTATTGTTAGTATAGTAAAAACATACAGGGATTCCCAGTATTGCAAGGTGGAGGGATGCAATGCTTACCGCTGGAAGGAAAGCGAGTATTGCTATTTTCATATGCCGGATCATGAGGTGGAGGCACCTGGTTACAACTCGGAGGAGAGCAATGCGTCAAAATCCTCTGGTTCATCCAAACAAAAAATTGGAAGCTCTTCAAGCAGCAGTTCTTCTTCATACAAGTCCTATGATGAAGGCTATGACAGTATCTATATGGATGAGGAGTATGATGAGGACAGATACAGCCGCGACAGCGAGTATGCAACTGGTGTTGATGATGCCATGGAAGATATGGACGAAGATTGGTAGCGGTAGATAAAGCATAAAAAAAGAGTTGCATTGCAACTCTTTATTCTGTACTAAGTAGAAATGAACTCTCTTTATTGAGTTTACATTTGTATACACCGGCATCAGCTTTTTTGTAAGCCGCGCTAAAGTCGATATTACCATCGCATAGGACTGCGCCCAGACTGACAGCGATATTTTCTTTCATAGGTGGTATGCGTAGATTGCTGATACTGTCTAACAATGATTTGATTCGGACTTGAGCTTCTTTAGCCTCAGTAATACCTGTAAAGAAAGCGACAAATTCATCTCCGCCGAGACGCATAACTAAGTCTCCAGCCTGAGAACTGTCTTTTAGACATGCAGCGACGGCAATTAGAGCCTGATCACCAATGCCGTGACCATAGACATCATTGATGAATTTGAATTTATCTACATCAAAGAGGATAAACAATCCTTTTTCATTTTCGTTTAGACGGTTGGTGATGGATGCTTCTCCGAATCCTCGGTTTAGAATGCCAGTCATGTGGTCTGTCTGGGACAGGGTGCGTAAGTTGTCCTCTCGTTTTTTCTCTTCATCGATGCATTCTACAGTATAAAGCACATAACGTAAGTGGCCATCTTCCTCAGTTGGAACATTGATAAATCTGGCCTTACACCAGCCATTGTAACGTCCTTCAAATATTTCTGAAAGAACGGGTTTTTCCTTCATGCGTTCAGGCAAAGTGGATAAATCGCAAAAATCCAAAATCATCTTTACATGGTCTTCGATTACTATTTGACTCATTACATTGTTC
>CAVIOJ010000167.1:0-8261 GCA_963644225.1 Lachnospiraceae bacterium
TGTGCTGTACATTTAAATATTTAAAATCTGCTTGGATACTTTCTCTTTTACAGATGCATTAGTTGTTTTTTGCTGTAATGTATCCTTGTGCCTTTAAAAGCTCTGCGCAAAGAACTGCACCGCCTGCTGCACCTCTAACTGTGTTGTGAGAAAGTCCTACAAACTTCCAATCATATACGCTGTCTTCTCTTAATCTTCCCACGTTAATGCCCATACCATTTTCGTAGTTTACGTCTTCAAGAACCTGTGGACGATTGTCCTCTTCCAAATAACGGATGAACTGCTTTGGAGCACTAGGAAGTTCTAATTCCTGTGGAAGTCCAGAGAAGTTTTCCAAGGCTGCAATAAGCTGCTCCTTGGTAGGATTCTTTTTGAATTTTACAAATACTGCAGCGGTATGTCCGTTAAGTACAGGAACACGAATACACTGACATGTAATCACTGGGCTTGTTGCTGGAACAATTTCACCCTTGTTCTCATCCACATATCCCCAGATACGAAGAGGCTCTTTTTCACTTTTTTCTTCTTCGCCACCGATATATGGAATAATATTGCCTACCATCTCTGGCCAATCTTTAAAGGTCTTTCCTGCACCAGAAATTGCCTGGTAAGTTGTAGCAACAACTTCATATGGCTCGAATTCCTTCCAAGCTGTAAGAACTGGAGCATAAGACTGGATAGAGCAGTTAGGTTTTACTGCAACAAATCCTCTCTTGGTTCCAAGACGTTTTTTCTGGTACTCAATGACATGCATATGCTCTGGGTTGATTTCAGGAACTACCATAGGAACATCTGGTGTCCAACGGTGAGCACTGTTATTTGATACTACAGGAGTCTCTGTCTTGGCATAAGCTTCCTCGATTGCCTTGATCTCATCCTTTGACATATCTACAGCACTAAATACAAAATCAACTTCTGCTGCAACTTCTTCTACTTCATTTACATTTTTAACAATAATATCTTTTACGGCCTCTGGCATCGGTGTGTCCATCTTCCAACGATCTCCTACTGCATCTTCATAGCGAGATCCTGCAGATCTAGGGCTTGCTGCAATTGTGGTCACCTCAAACCAAGGATGGTTCTCAAGCAGAGAAATAAATCTCTGTCCAACCATACCAGTACCGCCTAAAATTCCTACTTTTAACTTTTCACTCATGACGACTCTCCTTCTCTCGTGTCCGTAGTAGATGGACACTTGTCTTTCCTGGAAAATATGTTACGTTACTTACATAAAAAAAGCAAGACACTTTTGTAATTTTACACATATTACACAAAGGCTTGCTTTTTTCTAATAAACTTTTGGTTATTTTTATTGTAAATCTTTTTTGCTGGCCAAAAATTCGCGTCCTAAGGCAATAGATTTTTCCATAGCTTCCTTACCAGGTGCTCCTGTGGTAAGTCTCTTATTTACGCAAGTCTCCATGGAGATAGCATCGTAAATATCCTCTCCAAAAGCTTCCGAAAACTCCTTTAGTTCCTGCAAAGACATATCGTCAATTGCCTTATTTTTATCGATACAGTAAAGAACAATTCGTCCGATAATACCATGAGCGTCTCTAAAAGGTACACCCTTTAAAACCAGATAATCTGCCGCATCAGTAGCATTAGTAAAGCCATTTTTAGCACTGTCTTCCATATTGTCCTTGTTGAAAGTCATGGTCGATAGCATACCATCAAAAAGCTGAATGCATCCGTTTGTGGTGTCCATGGCATCAAAAGCCATCTCCTTGTCTTCCTGCATGTCTTTATTATAAGCAAGCGGAATACCCTTCATGGTAGTAAGAAGCGCCATCAGGGCTCCATAAACTCTACCTGTTTTTCCTCGTACCAATTCCGCAATATCTGGGTTTTTCTTTTGCGGCATGATAGAGCTTCCTGTACTGTAAGCATCATCAATTTCGATAAAACGATACTCGTTGGAATTCCAAATAATCACTTCCTCAGAAAATCGACTAAGATGCATCATGATAGTAGAAAGTGCTGACAAATACTCGATCAAATAATCTCTGTCACTGACTCCATCCATACTATTTTGGGTCGGTCCATAAAAGTCCAAAAGTTCTGCTGTATAGTCCCTGTCCAAAGGATAGGTGGTTCCAGCCAAAGCTCCCGATCCCAAAGGGCAATAATTCATACGCTCCTTTATATCCTCAAGGCGAAGCACATCTCGCTTGAACATTTCAAAGTAAGCTCCCATATGATGGGCAAGTGTAATCGGCTGAGCCTTTTGCAAATGGGTAAATCCCGGCATAATAGTCTTTGTATTGTCTTCCATAACCGAAAGAATAGTCTCAAGCAAATGTAAAAGAAGACCTCTGGTATTTTCCACCTGACTTCTGGTATAAAGACGCATATCAAGGGCAACCTGATCATTACGGCTGCGTCCCGTATGTAATTTTTTTCCAGGATCTCCGATACGGTCAATGAGATTGGCCTCCACAAAAGAGTGGATATCCTCATACTCCGATGTGATTACAAGGCTTCCATTTTTTACATCTTCTTCGATGGAATCAAGTCCCTCTAAAATAGCATCTCTTTCCTGCTCGGTTAAAATTCCCTGCTTGGCAAGCATCCTGACATGTGCCCGACTTCCCATAAGGTCCTCTGCAAAAAAACGTTGGTCAAATCCAATAGATGCATTAAAATCATATACCAACTGGTCTGTGGCTTTTGTGAATCTGCCGCCCCATAACTGTGCCATAATCAATTCTTCCTTTCTTCTTTTTCCTGCTTTTCTATAAGTCTGCTCTGATAGGAAAAAACGCATCCACAGTAATCCTGCCGATACATCCCATATTCCTTTGATAATTCCACACTTCTCTTGTAACCATTTTTCTTTTTAAAATCGGAAAACAGATAGTCCACGCCATATTTTTCTGCCAAGCCTGCTCCGATTTCATTTAAAAGAGAAGCATCTTTCATCGGGCTGATGGATAGTGTCGTGGTAAAAAAATCCATATCCATCTCTTTTGCCAGTTTTGCTGTCTCCTCCAAACGGAGCAAAAAACACTCTCTGCAGCGTCTTTGTCCTTCCTTTTCCTTTTCGTATCCCTTGGTCACCTGGTAAAAGCGTTCCTTATCAAAATCTCCTTCCACAAAGGAAATCTCATGTTTGACCGGCAACTTTTTAATAAAGTTTTTTTGCTCTGCCACTCGTTTTGTATACTCTTCGTCAGGGTAAATATTGGGATTGTAATAGAATACCGTAATAGAAAAATAGTCTGATAAATACTCAAGTACATAACTGCTACATGGAGCGCAGCAACTGTGGAGAAGAAGCTTCGGCACAGTCTGCTGCTCTTTAATTCCATCTAGCGTCTCATCTAAAACTCGCTGGAAGTTTTGTTTCATATGCTACGCTTCCTCTTTGCTCCATAAATACAAAAGGGCAACGGCCAAAACATAAATAACCGCCATAAGTATCATAAATACTGCCTTTGATACAAGAATACCTGCTACAATCTGGGCAATAATAATCAAGCCGTGAACCCAAATCGGGATACGATTTAACAGGGCAGAAAGTGCTGCTTCTAAAATCACAATGGTGCACACTGCTACCACTGGGATACCCAAAGCAAGTTCACTGATTACAATCATAATAATCGCTGCCAATAGAAAAATCCCCAAAGGATATACCGGCTTTTTTTTCAAAAGATCCAATGCTTTATTCATAATGATGTCCTTTCTTTTTAAACTCTGCCCATTATAACAAGTTTTAGTTCAATAAACAACTCACATATAGGAAATCTGATTGCTTTGTCTATTGTAATAGTATGCATGATCAGAGAGAATTTCATCCTCTGCCACACAGGATGCATTCACCTGTCTTACCATATCAGACATCTCCTCCAGATCCACATCATTGCGATAAGGAACCAAAATCACCTCATGGACACTGCTGGGCAAAATAACAATATCATCCTCGATAATGTCCGCACATTTTTTTAAAATCTGGGAATATAAAAGTGCTGCCGCACCTAAATACTGCACCTGGTTGGTAAGAACAAACATAGGATAATCCCTGATTTCTTCTAAATCCTCTATCGCCTGGGAATTATCTTCAAACATCTGACCAAGTAAACTTGCTATGCTCTCAATTTTTGACGGCAAAAGTTTAGGCGTATTTTTCTTGGCAGCAGACAGCAAATCCTTTGGTCCTACCTGCCAGGTCTCTAAAATCTCATTGTGAATTAAAATGGTGGCATTGCATCCTTGGGCCCCTGGAAATGTGGCATCCGATTTTTCCATGTAGTAACAAAATACAATGGCCAAATCCAAATAAGGCACAAAAGGAACCTGTTCTAAGAGCTGCTGGTTTTGTTTCATGTTCACGAGCTTGTAGATGATTCGATTTTTAACCTGGGAAAAATCTGAAAAGAAAGAAATATCTACACTTTCCTGCAACTGATACTGGCGAAACTTTTCCAACATATCCTCCGCAATGGAAAGAACAGACTGTCCCTGATTATACAATTCGTAGCATGAATTCAAGTAAATGGTTGGGGAAATATTTACCGACGGATCAACAATAGTAAGACCGTCCAACAACAGATCGTTGTTTTTTAGAATAGGACGAACGTCCACGCTTTCATTTGCATCCACTAAATCTTTTAGCTGTGCAATGAGTTCTTCTTTAAATAATTCGTATGTCATAAACCCTCCGATTTAGACATGCGCAAATGGAAAAAGCTCCGAATCAGACTCGAACTGACGACCCCTTCATTACGAGTGAAGTGCTCTACCAACTGAGCTATCGGAGCATCTACATCATTATATTAAAACTCACTTCTTTTGGCAACGATTTTTTTCTATAAGAATCGCGGCAGTCGACAAAGTATGTGCATGCACAAAACTTTAGCAACTGCTCGCGTATGTCAACTATATCCATAACTTCTCATATAAAAGTAAGCTTACAATCCAGGACTATTTCTTTTCCTGTGCCAAATCCTTCATCTCCTTGGCATTGTCTAAAACCGTCTGCGTGATGGCGCTTCCACCAAGCATGCGAGCCAGTTCCTTGATACTGTCATGATAAGAAAGAGCCTCTATAGAGGAAATGGTTCCATTGTCCACCACATCCTTTTGAATGAGATAATGATGGTCTGCCATGGCTGCAATTTGTGGCAAATGAGTGATGCAGATAACCTGGTGTTTCTTGGCAATCAAATGCAATTTTTCCGAAACCGCCTGGGCAGTTCTTCCACTGATTCCAGCATCAATCTCGTCAAAAATCAAAGTGTCCACATCGTCATGTTCCGCCAGAACCGTCTTGATAGCAAGCATTATACGGGACATCTCACCACCAGAGGCTATATCCTTTAACGGGCGAATCGGCTCTCCTGGATTGGTGCGGATGACAAACTGAGCATCATCAAAGCCATTTGGTCCAACCTGAGTGCACTGTTCAAACTCCATGGAAAAATAGACATCTAGGAAATTTAAATCCAAAAGTCCTGCTTCTACCTTTTTCGATAATTCCTCCGCAGTAGCCTTTCTGATATTTGACAAATCCTCTGCCAAATCAAAAGCCTCTTTTTGGGCCTCATCAAGATCATCCTTTAGTTTTTGCTTGTAGGCATCATGATTTTGTATCTGATCAATCTTTTTTTCTTTTTCTTCTAACGCCGACAAAATATCAGGAATACTGCGTCCATATTTATCCTTCAGGCGATTGATTTCATTTAATCGATTCTCTACCTGCCAAAAAGCCTCCTCATCGAAAGAAGCATCATCCATGTAAGAAGAAATTCCACGGTTTAAATCCGACAAAAGGCTTTCGATGTCACTAATGGTATCGTATAAATTGGTCAGGTTCTCATCAAAGGATAAAACCTGATGGATTTTTTGTAAGGCACTACTTACCAAAGCGGCTGCCCCATCTCCATCCTTGGTATTTGCATACGCCTCTCCTAAAGCCTCTACAATCTGTCTGCTATGGGACATGACATAATATTCTTTTTCTAATTCTTCGTCCTCATTTTCCCGTAGGGCTGCATTTTTTATCTCCTCTACCTCGTAGGATAAAAGATCAAGTTCCCTGTCAAGATTTTGATCCTGACTCTCCATCTCCTGCCACTGCTTGCGAAGTTTAGAAAGTCTTTCGTATGCAGCTGACATGGCTTCTTTTTTAGGGCCAATGACCTCTTTGCCGTAGGCATCTAGCATCTCTAAATGCTTCTTTTTACTAAGCAGGGACTGATGATCATTTTGACCATGAACATCAAGGAAGATATCTCCCACCTGCTTCATAAGAGAGGCCGGTACCATCTCCCCATTGATTTTTGCAGCACTGCGACTTTCTGTAATCTTGCGGCTCAAGATCACTTCATCATCATAGGCCTCAATGTCCAACTCAGATAGTCTTTTTCTCTGGCTTTCTCTCGTCACGCGAAATACTGCTTCTACGAGAGCTTCTTTTTCTGGATTGCGAAGGGATTCCTTGTTGACCTTTTCTCCGAGAGCAAGTCCTAGTGCACCTAAAATAATCGACTTGCCGGCTCCCGTCTCACCAGATAAAATGTGCAGTCCATCCAAGAAGGTAATGTCTTCCTCCTCAATGAGTGCAAGGTTTTTTACGTGTAAATTTACTAGCATAGTGCTCCTTTCACTCTTCGTTTTCCTGCGGAGTCTCCAATAATTTTCTCAGTCTTCCCATAATCAATATTGTATCATCAACGCTTCGAACGGCACACATGATTGTGTCGTCTCCCGCGATGCTACCAACTATCTCTGGTAATTCCATGTGATCTAGTGCAGCCGCAACCGCCATAGCCATTCCGGATACCGTCTTTATCACGAGGATATTTTGTGCATTGTCCATGGACACAAAGCCATCCTTAAAAATACGGATGTACTTTTCGGACATTTTTTCTTCTGTTTTTCGATAAGCCACGTAGCGCAACTTTCCATCACTCATTGCGACTTTCGTCAGCTTCATCTCACGAATATCTCTGGAAATTGTAGCCTGAGTTGTGACAAAGCCAGCCTTTTGCAGCTCTGTTGTCAGCTCCTCCTGGGTTCCAATTTCTTTTTTTACAATCAAATCTAAAATCTTTGCCTGGCGCTCTGCCTTCATGGGTCTACCTCGTAGTCTGCATACGTCATTATTCTAGTTCGCGTACGTCGCTTTTCTAGTCTTCATACGTCATTGTTCTAATTCGCGTACGTCGCTTTTCTAGTCTGCATACGTCATTATTTAGTCTGCCTGCATCTTGGTTCGAATACGATCCAAAAATGAAACATCCTTAAGGTGTATCATCTTTGTGGTCTCTTTTGCCCTGTGAACCATGAGCTTTTCCTTTGGATGTAAAAGCCTCTTGTGGTTTCCATCAAAACTAATCTCAGCTTCCTTGCAGCCTTCTTCCCGTCTGGTCTCAATCTCCAAGGTGATCTCATCATAGGGATCTAGCACAATGCTTCTCGCATTAAGTGTGTGGGCATTGATAGGAGTCAGCAAAATGAGATTGGTCGTAGGGTTGACAATAGGACCATTGGCCGAAAGATTGTAGGCCGTAGAACCGGTAGGTGTGGAAAAAATCATGCCATCGCAGTTGTAGGCATAAAGATACTGTCCATTGACATAGACCACCACTCGCATAACCTGCAAGCCAGCACTAGAACAAAGTACTATATCATTGAGGGCTTGAATCCCCTCTTTTGTATGTCCTTCTTCGTCTATCAAATGACCGGACAACATCATGCGCTCCTCGACAGAGTATTCTCCCGCCATCATGGCATCGATAGCATCAAAGACACTCCCATCATCCAAATCGCACAAGTAGCCCAAATGTCCACGGTTAATACCAATCAAAGGTATATTTTTCCCGAAGGTATTTTGAGCCGCACGAATCAGAGTACCATCGCCCCCTACCACTAAAATCCCCTGGGTCTCCTTTGGAACGACGAGTTCAGCCTCAAGGGAATCGTCAGGATTGATGCCATAAGATGCGCTTCCGCCCTTCTCTTCTATATAAGATATGATTTTTTCAATAAAATCACGTATCTCTTTTTTATCTTCTCTTGCAACAATAAAAAAATGTTTCATAATCAGTGGTCCAAAGACGCGTGAGCCTGCTCAACCACATTTTCTATCAAAATGTGATCCTCTGCCTCCGTCTTTTCTTCTCTTTTTATAATATGTACCAGGTATTCAATATTGCCTTCCGGTCCCTTGATAGGAGAAAAGTCCAAATCAAGTACATCAAATCCAATGGATCTGGCATACAAAATAACCTTGGTAATCACCTCTATGTGTACAGATG
>CAVIOJ010000167.1:8359-20572 GCA_963644225.1 Lachnospiraceae bacterium
CCTCTATATGTACAGATGGGTCACGAACCACACCTTTTTTACCAACTTTTTCCTTGCCGGCCTCGAATTGTGGCTTGATCAAACAAACCATCTGGCCCCCGTCTTTTAAGAGATTTCTCGCCGGCTCTAATACCTTGGTAAGAGAAATAAATGACACATCACAGGAAGCAAAATCCAAAGGGTCCGCAATATCTTCCGGTGTGACGTAGCGAATGTTTGTTTTTTCCATGCAAACTACTCTCGGATCCTGACGGAGTTTCCAGGCAAACTGACCATAGCCCACATCTACCGAGTAAACTTTTTTTGCACCATTTTGAAGCATGCAGTCGGTAAATCCTCCTGTGGAAGCTCCAATATCCATGCAGACGGAATCTTCCAGGGAAATGTCAAATTTTGCCATGGCCTTTTCCAACTTAAGGCCGCCGCGACTCACGTATTTTAGAGTATTTCCATGAATCTCAATGGCTACTTCCGTATCGAAAAAAGTTCCGGCCTTATCTTCTCTTTGATTGTCAACAAAGACATTTCCTTCCATAATCATAGTCTTTGCTTTTTCCCTGGATGGTGCGAGACCTCTTTGCACCAAAAGGACATCTAAACGTTCTTTCATTTATTTTTCCATTCTAGTATCTGTCTTGCAACACCTGCTGCATCAATACCAAGTTTTTCTTTTAAAACATCCACACTGCCATGCTCTACAAATTCATCCCCAACGGAAATGCAAATAAGATCTCCTGCAAATCCAACTTTGGACAAATAAGCACTTACATGTTCGCCCATGCCACCACTCGCTACATTTTCTTCCATGGTAACTATCAATTTGTAGGTGGATGCAGCTTCTTTTAAGTAATCTTCATCGAGAGGTTTCGCAAATCTGGCATTGGTAATGGCAGCCGAGATGCCCTCTTTTTCAAGCAACTCTCTTACTCCAACTGCTGTCTCAACCATACTTCCTATTGCAAAAAGTAAGATGTCATCCCCTTTGAAAACCTCCTCAGCCTTGCCCAAGCAAACGGGATTGCGAATCTCGCTCAAGCCATCATAGGCCTCTCCCCTTGGATAACGAATAGCCACAGGGCCATCTTCATAGGCAATGGCAAATTTTAACATATCGGATAATTCCCACTTGTTTTTCGGAGCCATCACTGTCATATCTGGCATGGAAGTCAGGTAAGAAATATCAAATACTCCCTGATGAGTCTTGCCATCGCTTCCTACCAATCCGGCGCGGTCTACCGCAAAAACTACAGGCAGTTTCTGCATACAAACATCATGCAGCAACTGGTCATATCCTCTTTGTAAAAAGGAAGAATATACCGCAAATACTGGATGCATACCGCCAGCTGCTAATGCTGCAGCAAATGTAACTGCATGCTCTTCTGCAATTCCCACATCAAAAAATCGATTTGGAAACATATTGTGGAATCTCTTTAATCCACAACCATCTGCCATGGCAGCTGTAATAGCCACAAGCTTTGGATCCCTGTCTCCCATCTTGCGCATGACTGTAGAAAAAATATCTGTATAGCTGGATTTACCATGCTTTAGCGGAATGCCGGTCTCAATGTCAAAAGGAGCCGTTCCATGGAATCTGGACGGGTGTCTTTCTGCCGGCAAATAACCATATCCTTTTTTCGTCAAAACATGTATAAGCACTGGGCCTTGTACCCTGGATGCCTCTTCAAATACCTGAAGCATCTCTGGAATATTGTGTCCATCTACAGGGCCTAAATACATGATTCCCATATCCTCAAAAAGCATACCTGGAATCACCATCTGCTTGATACTGCTCTTGGTCTTTCTGATGCCAGATACAATGCGCTCTCCATATACCGGAATTTTTTCCAGGGAATTTTGTACCCCTTCCTTTAGATCAGTATAGTTGGAACTGGTACGCATCTTGGCCAAATGTCTTGACATACCGCCTACATTTTCAGAAATAGACATATTGTTGTCATTTAAGACGATGATAAAATTCTTTTTGAGAGCAGAGGCATTGTTCATGGCTTCATAAGCCAATCCGCCTGTCAAAGCCCCATCTCCAATCACGGAAACTACCTTGTAGTTTTCATCTTGCATTTCTCTGGCCCAAGCCAA
Organism: Lachnospiraceae bacterium; assembly: GCA_963644225.1. Taxonomy (GTDB): domain Bacteria; phylum Bacillota; class Clostridia; order Lachnospirales; family Lachnospiraceae; genus Pararoseburia. Next base: position 10,457 of record CAVIOJ010000167.1, read on the forward strand.
GCCCAAGCCTGCAGATATGGAAGTAGAACTGTGGCCCGTATCAAAAGCATCACAGGAACTTTCCTCTCTTTTTGGGAAACCACTCATCCCACCATATTGTCTCAAGTGATCAAAGTCATCTTTTCTGCCTGTCAAAATCTTGTGAGTGTAGGATTGATGTCCCACATCCCATATGAGTTTGTCCTCAGGGAAATCCAAGAAAAGATGAAGGGCCATGGTAAGCTCTACCGTACCAAGGTTTGACGCTAAATGTCCACCAAGTTTTGAAATCTTTTCTACCAGGAAACTGCGAATCTCATCTGAGAGAATTGACAACTCCTGTGGTGTCAGATTCTTTATATCATTTTCTTTTTCTATCTTGTCAAGTACCATAGGAATTACCCCTTATTTGTCTCGAAGCACCATCCACCGCAACAATTCTGTCAAAAATGGATTTTCGTATGGAAGTTCTTCTAAAATAGCAATCGCCTCTTTGGTCAATTCCTCAACTTCCCATTTTGCCTTTTCTAGTCCTTCAAATACGACATATGTAACCTTTTGATTTTTCTCATCACTGCCAATAGGCTTTCCGATGGTTTCAGAAGAACCTGTCACATCAAGAATGTCGTCCTGAATCTGGAAGGCCAAGCCTATCTTCTTGGCAACCTGCTCAATTTTTTCCACTTCTTCATCCTTGGCTCCACCAAGAATTGCTCCTATGGTCATAGCTGCTTCGATAAGGGCTCCCGTCTTTAACTCATAGATAAAATCCAAACGATTTTTGGAAATACCATACTGTTTTTCCGACTCAACATCCACTACCTGTCCGCCAATCATGCCGTAAATTCCAGCCTTATTCGCTAAAACTTTAAGAGACCGAATAATTGCGCGATTGTCTGCCCCCTCACTTTCATCCAAAGAAGAAAGAGCTATCTCAAAAGCATAGTTTAAAAGAGCATCTCCCGCCAAAACACCCATGGCTTCTCCGAATTTTGCATGGGTAGTAAGCTTGCCACGTCTTAGTTCATCATTGTCCATAGCAGGCAAATCATCATGAACCAAAGAGTAAGTATGAATCATCTCGATTGCCGCCACAAAGGAATTGATTGCCTTGTTTGAGCCTCCAAATAATTTGTAAGTCTCAAGCATAAGAATCGGTCGAATACGCTTGCCACCAGCTAAGACACTATAATTCATAGCTGTAAAAATCGTTTTCTGATACCCTTTTTCCGCAGGAAGAACCTGATAAATCAGTCGATCCGCTTCACTGGCTTTGTATGCAATCTCTTTGTTGATGTCCATAACTATTCCTCCTTGAAATCCTCTAAACTACCATCTGCGCTCAAAACCTGAACTTTTTGCTCCACAGCATTCATAAGCAAATTGCAATGAGCAATCTGTTCCATGCCGGATTGGTATAATAAAAAAGAATCCTCTAATGTCACTTCATTGGATTCTAATTTTGCCAAAATCTCCTGAATTTTAGCAAAAGATTCTTCGATTGTTAGTTCTTTTTCTGCCATGTGATATCCTCGTCAATCTCATCTACTCTCGTTTTTATCTTGCCATCCACCAGATAAACCTGCAGCAAATCACCAACTGCCAAATCTTTTGTGGACTTTATACCCTTGCCATCAATATCTGAAGTATAGGAATAACCCTGACTCAATTTTTTCAAAGGAGACATACCATCTAGCCTCTCAGCAAAAAGGCAAATCTGATTGCGTCTCTTTTCTAAAATTCTATCCATATCCTGCTGCATGCGTTCCTCAAGATGCATCAGTCTCTGGCGATTCTCACGCAATCTTCCCATCGGACTAAGCAGCTTTAGACGTTCCTCATAACCGGATAATTTTTGCCTGTTCTTCTGTAGATTTTTTTGCATAGCCTGCTGCAGGCGAATCTGTTGCGATAAAAGATTTGCTTTTGCATCAGCATAGGAAAAAACTGCCTGTTCTGCCGCCGCCGAAGGAGTCGGAGCTCGCAAATCCGCCACATAGTCACAAATGGTGGTATCTGTCTCGTGTCCCACCGCAGAAATAATTGGCGTAGCACATGAAAAAACGGCTCTCGCAACAACTTCTTCATTGAAAGCCCACAAATCCTCTATGGAGCCTCCGCCACGTCCAACAATAATCACATCAAGTCCCATGGAGTCCAAAGTCATAAGACCATTTACAATGGACTCAGCCGCTCCATCACCTTGTACCAAAGCTGGATATAAAAGGATGGAAACATGGGGATTTCGTCTGCGAGACACCTGGATAATATCCCGAACAGCCGCTCCGGTAGGAGCTGTAATCACACCGATTTTGGTGGCATATCTAGGAATTGGTTTTTTGTAGGCGTCATCAAACATGCCCATCTCCTGCAATTCCTTTTTAAGCTGCTCGTATCTAACATACAAATCGCCAGCGCCATCAAGCGTAATATGGTTGGCATAGAGTTGGTATTTACCATCCCGCTCGTAGACAGAAATAGAGCCAGATACAAGTACCTGGTCTCCGTCCTTCATGGGAAAGGCAAGTCCTCTAACCCGGTTGGCCTTAAACATAACAGCAGGAATCGCTCCACCCGCATCCTTTAGGGTAAAATAAATATGTCCTGTGGAATGATACTTGCAATTGGAAATCTCCCCTTTGATGCAAATGCTTTGCAAATGCAAATCAGAGGCAATCATGCGCTTGATATATGAATTAACCTGAGTAACTGTTAGTGCATCACGCTTCATTTATTTTTGCCAAAACTCCATTTACAAATCCTGCCGACTGGTCGCTGCCATACTTTTTAGCCAATTCCACTGCCTCATTGATTGCAACACCCTTTGGCAATTTTTCAAAATGCATCTCATATACAGCAAGACGCATCAAACTAAGGTCAACCTTTGCCATGCGGCTTGTCTTCCAACCTTCTGCAACTGCATCGATTGTCTCGTCGATTTTTTCTACATTCGAAAAAATATCCAGGCACTTGTCCTTGATTCCCTGACGAATTTCCAAATCCTTGTCGCTCAAAATTCCAGCTGGATCATCATCTTTTATCAAAGCATCCTGATTGATAAAATACACATCAACCTGTTCTTTTAATTCCTCTTCTGAATGAAAGTCTGCCTGAAAAATAATGCGAAAAACTTCTTCTCTCGCTTCTCTTCTTGTCATTGCCATTGATTTGCTCCTCTATCCTCTAATCGTATTTTCAAGGTGGATACCACTATCCTCATATAAATGGTAAAAGAAGGTGTCCCTGCAGACACCTTCTGATAAGTCGGTTAAATACCCATGTAATTACTCTGCTGCTACGGCAACAGATGCAATCTTGATATCAACGCCAGCCACTTCGAGACCAGCCATATTCTCAATTGCATTCTTTACTTTGTCCTGCACGGTAGAACATACCTTTGGAATCTCATATCCGTATGCGATATTAAGTGCCAAGCGAACTGTAAGCTTGTCATCTTCCTCTGTGACAATCTTGATTCCTTTTGAAAGCTTGCCTGCGCCAGCCTTGCTGATCAACTCATTTGTCAGATTGCCAGCCAAAGAAGTAACTCCCTCTACTTCTGTCGCAGCAAGTCCAGCGATAATAGAAACTACTTCGTCTGTAATATCTACAAATCCTTTTTCGCTCTCCTTAATTTTGAAATTTCTTTTATCTTCTGCCATATCCATAGCCTCCTAAACAAATTCTTATGAAATATTATATCTGACTCTAAAAAAATTGAAAAGATGTTTATCTTTTATCCTTAGGAAGCCAATGCAGGTCATAAGGAGTCATCTGATAAACATAATAATCCAAATAATTTGTGTATAAACAGTTAGAATGAGACCTCCACTGTAAAAGAGGCTTTTCATTTACATCATCATTAGGATAATAATTTACAGGGATCTGAATATCCATGCCTTTTTCCAAGTCTCTTTTGTACTCCTTATCGAGGGTAAGTCTGTCATACTCCGGATGTCCCATACAAAAGATCTGGCTGTTGTCCGTAGACAAGACAAGGAAAATTCCGGCCTCCTCGGATTCTGCTAAGACGATCAGATCAGGATTGTTTCTGATAGCATCTTCATCCATTCTCGTATGTCTAGAATGAGGAGCCATAAAATAATCATCGAATCCGCGCACAAGAGGAATCTTTCTATTTTGAACATGGTGATTATAAACACCAAAAACCTTGCGATCCAACTCTTCTTTTTTGATTCCATAGTGATAATAAAGTCCCGCCTGGGCGCCCCAACACTGGTGGAAAGTACAAGTCACATGTTCTTTGGACCACTCCATGATTTCAACCAGTTCATCCCAGTAATCCACTTCCTCAAAATCATGAAGTTCTACTGGTGCTCCCGTGATAATCAGGCCATCAAAATTGCGATCCTTGACATCGGAAAAATTCTCATAGAATTTATTGAGATGACTCTTGGAAGTATTTTTTGAAACGTGACTCTCCACCGTGATAAAGGTAATATCCACCTGAAGCGGCGAATTCGAAAGACAGCGAAGCATCTGCAGTTCCGTGTCCTCCTTTAATGGCATAAGGTTTAAAATTCCAATTTCAATAGGGCGAATATCCTGATGTATTGCCCGATCTTCATCCATGACGAATATATTTTCATGTTCCAAAATCGCCTTTGCAGGCAGATCTTTTTGTGTCTTAATTGGCATAAAAATGCCCTCACTTTCATACTAGTTTGTTATAACATCGACTGCAAATCATCCTCTGAGATCACAGTAATACCAAGAGCATTGGCTTTATCAAGCTTACTTCCTGCGTTTTCTCCCGCCAAAAGATAATCCGTTTTTTTCGAAACCGAACCCGTCACTTTTCCTCCGTGGCTTTCAATCAAATCGGCGGCTTCTTTTCTTCCCATGCCTGGCAGCGTTCCAGTAATAACGAAGGTCTTTCCTGCAAGGGCTGCATCCACTTCCTGGGCCTGGATTTTTTCAAAATTAAGTCCGAATTCCTTGAGACGAGCTAAAATGTCCCCACTTTTTTCATCTCTAAAGAAAGAGAAAATAGCCTGGGCGCTAACTGAGCCGATATCATTTACCAAGAGTAAATCATCTACCGAAGCTTCTGCAATGGCATCTATTGTTTTGAAATAATCTAATAGCGATTTTGCCGCAGACTTTCCGATACCAGCAATTCCAAGGCCAGTCATCAACTGATAGGCATCATTTTCTTTGGAAGCCTCTATAGCACCGAGTAATTTATCTGTATTTTTTTCCTTACCAATGATTCCCTTTTCGATAAGTTCCTCTCGGTGTGATTTTAAATTATAAATATCTGCAATGTCTTTTAGATATCCCTCTCGAATCAAATCCTCGATATAGACAGTTCCAAAGCCCTTGATATCCATGGCGTCTCTGCCCACAAAGTTGATAATGTGTCGCTCCAGCTGGGCCGGACAAGTGGCAGAAGAACATTTGATATCTGCTGTATTTTCCTCTCTGTATGTAGGAGCTCCGCAGACCGGACATGTAGCAGGAAGCTTGAAGTTTTCACCGCCTTGTGCCTTTTTTACAACCTCTTTTACTTTTGGAATGATTTCTCCCGACTTGTAGACAAGAATAGAATCCCCAATTCCAATGCCAAGCTGGTCTATAAAATCCTGGTTGTGAAGGGTTGCACGAGATACGCTTGTTCCGCACAGGCGAATCGGCTCGAACACGGCGGTCGGTGTAATCCTGCCTGTTCTTCCCACCGACAATTCTATATCCAAAACTTTAGTCTCTTTTTCCTCTGGCGGATACTTGTAAGCCACAGCCCATCTCGGAACTTTAGATGTGTTTCCCAAAAATTCCCTGTCAGAAAAATCGTTGATTTTTACCACAGCTCCATCAATATCATAAGCCAAATTGCCACGATTCTCTCCAATATAACAGATGGCATCCCAGACTTCTTCTTTAGTATGGCAAATCCGATATTCTTCGATTACAGGAATGCCCTGTGACTTCATATATTCGTAGCTTTCTGTATGCGTTTTAAAGTTTCGACCACGAACCTGCTGCAAATTAAAAATAAACATGGAGAGTCCACGCTGTCTTACCACCTTACTGTCTAACTGTCGCAGCGTTCCAGCGGCACAGTTTCTAGGGTTGGCAAAAGTCTTTTTGCCGAGAAGTTCCTGATTTTCATTTACCGCTTCGAAGTCTGCATTTTTCATATAGACTTCTCCTCGAATTTCCAAGTATTCCGGCGCATCAGACAAAATAGTTTTTACATCCGGGATCTCTTTTGCATTGGCTGTTACGTCTTCTCCAAAATTGATACCGTCGCCTCGTGTCTCCGCCAAAGCAAGCTGTCCATTTTCATAGCGAAGAGACATGGAAAGACCATCGATTTTATATTCTACTACAAACTCTGGATGATCAAGTTTTTCCTGCATCTCCTCCACAAAAGATAAAACCTCCTCCTTGGAAAACACATCCTGCAGACTAAGCATAGCCACATTGTGACGCACCAAAACTCCTGCTTCTCTTTTAGCATTTCCTCCAACTTTTTGTGTTGGTGAAGTTTTATCTACAAGTTCAGGATGTTCGGCCTCAAGTTTTTTTAGTTTTTGCATGAGCATATCGTACTCATAGTCCGTAATCTCCGGCGCATCCATGTTGTAGTAACGATTGCTGTGATATTCGATTTGTTGTCTTAAATTTGCAATTTCTTCTTTGATATCCATATTAGCCTCGAAGCAATTTTATTAACTCTTTATACTCTTTTTCAGTAATGGGACGATACTCTCCCTCTTTGATTCCATCAATCTTTAAGTTCATAATGCGAACCCTTTGCAAATCCCTTACATGATACCCACAAGCTAAGGCCATACGACGAATCTGTCTATTTAGTCCCTGGGTCAAAATAATTCGAAAGGTAAATTTTGACAATTTTTCTACCTTGCAGGGTCTTGTAGTTTTATCTAATTCTTCCAGATAAATCCCACCTTGCATCTTCTCGATAAAGGTAGCATCGATTGGTTTATCCACACGAACGATATATTCCTTCTCATGAAAATTTCGACTTCTCATGATGTCATTGACCAGCTCACCCTGGTTTGTCATAAGAAGAAGTCCCCTGGAATTTTTATCCAATCGACCCACAGGATAGAGTCTAGTAGGGTAATTTATATAATCTACCACATTATCCTTTTCTTTTTTTTCTGCTGTACAGACAATTCCCACCGGCTTATGAAATAAAAGCAAAACATCTTCCTGCCCATTTCGTACTTCCTTGCCGAAGTATTCCACGCAGTCTGTTTTTTTAACCTTTTGTCCCATAGCAGCAACTTTGCCATTAACCAAGACATTGCCCGCTTCTATCTGTCTATCCGCCTCTCGCCTTGAGCAAACGCCCGCTTCGCTCAAAAACTTATTGAGGCGAATCTCTTCTGTATCTATATGATCCATATCTCTTATCACCCAAATCCTGTTTCAATTGCATTTAAGATATTGCATAAAATATCCAAAATCAAGATGATTTTTTTACCGTAACGAAAGGGACAGCCCCATCGGACTGTCCCAGGCTTTTCTTTTAATTTAAAAATTCAGTTTTGCAATAACCAGACTTACCACTGCTTGTAGTAACTTTTGACCAGCCCTCAGAATAATTCATCTCAACTGTAATGGTCTCTCCTGCATAGACTACTGCAACCTTTGAAGCTGTCTCGCTCATGCTCTCACGGACATTGACCGTATTGCTAAGAGTAATCGTACCAAGACCAGCCGAGGTATCTGTACTTGTCTCAGCACTACTGCTATCCGTTGCTTCTGTCAGATAATCAGCCTTGACATAAGCCTTGGTTCCATTGTAATCAATCTTTGCCCAGCCATTTTCATCGGCATACCAGGTAACCTGACTACCAGATGCAAGTTGTCCAAGCAAATTGCCGCTTTCTGATGCTGCATCTCTTACGTTAATCTTGTCTGTAGTAACCATGGTCTTTGCATTGGCATTCTCTGCTGCCTCAGCTGCCGCCGCTTCCTCTGCTGCTTTGGCCTCAGCCTCAGCTGCTGCTGCTGCCGCTTCTTCTGCTTCCTTTGCAGCCTGGGCTTCTGCCGCCGCTGCTTCTACAGCAGCCTTATAATCCGATGCCCACTGAGAAATTGCATTTTGCAAAGTAGAATTTACAAATGTATTGAGGTTTTCATCAGCAAGCATGGCCTCGTTGCATTCCTGCTGTACTTCTGCCTGAAGGGCTAACACATCGCTTTGCTGCTCAAAGGTAGCAATCAATGCCGCAATGTCTGTATCCATATCAAATTCACCATTGGCCTGGTTAAATGAGCCATAGATATTGTTGATATAGTATGATCCGTCTTCTTTTTTCTCTACATAGAAAAAGTCGAGTCCCGCAACCGGTGTGTCGATATCAACAAACTTAATCTGTAAATATACTGAACAAAGGAAAGCATCGCTATCAACACCGCGCTTTGTATATACCTTGATATTTTGATACTGCTCAATATACTGACTATAAAACTGAATGTAGCTGACTTCGGTATCCGATATCGGTGACGCAATCTCCTTGATAGAATCCGTATCACCTGCGGCATACAATTCATAGTACTTGGCAATCAAAGAGTTGACCTCTTCATTGTCCGTCTCCACATACTCCTGATAAGCCCCAGCCATAGGATCCGCATCAGATGCAGTGCCATCGGTACAACGCACCAAGACAATCATCATGATAATAAAGACCAGCCCTGCTCCAAAATATCTGACATTCTTTTTTACAAATGACAAAATTTTCTCTACATTAATTTTATTTAAAATATCTTTTATCTTACTCAAAATACAACCTCCACATGATAAACCTACGTGTCACGTCTGTATCTATGCATCACTTTTAGCAATTCATCTAATCAAACACAAAATCACGCCAAGGCCGGTTGCTTCTCCTGCTATATCAGAAGCAATAACTCCAGCCAAAATGTAGACGACTGGATTCGAACCAGCGGTCTTCGGAGTCGGAGTCCGATGCGTTATCCAACTACGCTACGCCTACAAAATAAACCTCGTCTATTCTAACAAACCCCTCTTGCAAAGTCAATCTCAGGGCCATGCTTTCGTTTGACAGAAGGAATCATTTCTTATAATATAGTGTCTGTTGAGTTTTAGCCAAAAATCAAGTGTTTTGGCAGATTGGAGTATGATTATGAGTTTCACTTATTTGAAAGAAATGCCAGACCCTACCGTCATCAAGGAAGAATATCCTATGACCGAAAAAATGCAGGCATTAAAAGCAGATCGCGATCAGCAGATTGCCGATATCATCACAGGAAAAGATGACAGAGTTTTAGCAATCATCGGACCATGTTCTGCAGACAACGAAGATTCAGTGTGTGAATATGTAAACCGCCTGACTTCTGTACAGGAAAAAATCAAAGATCGCGTTTTGATTGTACCAAGAATTTATACCAACAAGCCTAGAACCACAGGTTCTGGATACAAGGGAATCGCTTCTCAGCCAGACCCAACCAAGGCTCCAGATATGGTAGAGGGACTTATCGCCATGCGAAAGATGCATCTGCGTGCCATCTCAGAAAGCGGTTTTACCTGTGCGGATGAGATGCTTTACCCAGAAAACTGGCCTTATGTAGAGGACCTGCTTTCCTATGTAGCTATCGGAGCCCGCTCTGTAGAAGATCAACATCACCGTCTTACCGTAAGTGGTTTCGATGTTGCCAGCGGTATGAAAAATCCTACCAGTGGAGATTTTTCAGTTATGCTCAATTCCGTTTATGCTGCGCAGCACTCCCACCATTTTACATTCTCAGGATACGAAGTACGCACTAGTGGCAATCCTCTTGCTCACACCATCCTTCGTGGTGCAGTCAGCAAGCATGGCAACTGCGTACAGAACTACCATTACGAAGATTTAGTTCGCCTGTCTGATATGTATGAAAAAATGGATCTTGTCAATCCAGCTACCATCGTTGATGCCAACCATTCCAACTCCAACAAGGAATTCAAGCAGCAGATTAGAATTGTTCGCGAAGTTATGATGAGCCGCCAGTTCTCTTCCGATGTAAAGAACTTAGTCAAGGGTGTCATGGTAGAAAGTTACCTCGAGGAAGGTACACAAAAGATATCTGATCATCAGATTTACGGAAAATCCATCACAGATCCATGTCTCGGATGGGAAG
>CAVIOJ010000168.1:0-6303 GCA_963644225.1 Lachnospiraceae bacterium
GCTTACGGGATCAAAATATATTCCGAATTGACAAGTATTATTCTTTATTTCATCAAAAAGAGCCTGGAATTTTATATAGAGATTTTTACAGTCCTCTTTTGACATGGATGCACAAGGCATATCGCCATCTAGGCCTGCGCGGGATGCAATTTCTGTAGCGATAATTGGAGCAACTCCAATAAAAGAACTATAGATACTCTTGCAAATAGAAGTAGGCTTGTTTGAAATTGTGGAAATAAAATCAACTTCGTTTATGTCTAGAGGATTTATTTTTTCTTTTTGCTCTGGAATAAAATAATGTCTTCCTGGCAGAACCTCGCGAACGGAACTCATCTGGGAAGATACGTGTTTTATACTGTCGATGATGGTATCATTGTCATCGCAAAATATGATATTACTGTGCTTGCCCATGATTTCTACATAGAGATGCTTTTTGGCCGGGTCGCCTAATTCGTCAAGATGCTCTATTGTAAAACAGATGACGCGCTCTAGGGAAGGCTGATAGATTTCTGTGATGCGTCCGCCGGAGATATGCTTACGAAGAAGCATGCAAAAATTCGGCGCTGTGATGGGGCTGGTCTTGTTTTCGTTTGTCATATATAAAAATGGGAGAGAAGCATTAGCGCTGATGAGCAGTCGGTTTCTTTCGTCGCTTAATCCCTTGAAGGTGAAAAGTAATTCTTCTTTCTCTGGCTGCGCAATTTTACTAATTCTTTGCCCTATAAGTTTATTTTTTAACTCTCTTGTGAGGCAGTAGGTTGTAATTCCATCAAATGCCATTTTTTATTCCTCCGAATAGTCTTAATTCGAAACTATTATAAGGTTTTGGAGAGTAAAAATAAATATAAATAAATTTGACCTTTATAGGAGTTTTTAATATAATATATTTATCTATGCGTATGCTTATGAGAAGGCGAGGTTTTGCATATGATTAAGAGTATGACAGGTTTCGGTAGATGCGAAGCTGGTGATGATAAGATTAAAATAACAGTTGAAATCAAGTCCGTTAATCATCGTTATTTGGACTTGAATTTAAAGTTGCCACGTCAATTAAATCCCTATGAAGTGGAAATGCGTGGCTATATCAAGGACCGTATCATTCGTGGAAAGCTTGATGTATATGTTACTTTAGAAGAAAACAGAGATTTTGCTACAACCATAAAATATAACGAAAAGATAGCAGACATGTACATGAGCAATCTTAGACAGATTGCAAAGGAATATGAGATTCCGTTGGATGTTGGGGCAACTTCTTTGGCACGCTTCCCTGAAGTGTTAGAACTCGTGCAGGATCAAGAAGATGATGAGATGCTTCATCTTTATTTGATGGAGGCTTTATCTGGTGCCATGGATGCTTTTATTGCTAATCGAACAAGCGAAGGGCAGCGCCTCAAGGACGATCTTTTATCCAAGATGGATTTGATGCAGGAATATGTGTCTTTCCTTGAAAAAAGATCACCTGAGATTATCGCAGAATATCGTGATAAGTTAAAAGAAAAAGTGGCAGAACTTTTAGGAAATACAACTGTTGATGAAACTCGTCTGGCAACAGAAGTTGTTATCTATGCGGATAAGATTTGCATCGATGAGGAGATGGTTCGCCTAAAGAGCCATGTAAAGGAAGTTCGTCATATGCTTGAATGTGATGATGAAGTTGGAAGAAAGTTGGATTTTCTTGCACAGGAGATGAACCGCGAGGCAAATACCATACTTTCAAAATCTACTGATGTAGAGATTGCGGATATAGGAATATCCTTAAAGACTCTTATTGAAAAAGTAAGAGAGCAAATTCAAAATTTGGAGTAAAGATATGTCTTTTATCAATATTGGCTTCGGTAATATTATAAATACAGACAAAATAGTTTCTATAGTATCTTCGGATTCGGCTCCGGCTAAACGGCTGGCGCAACATGCCAAAGAAACAGGGCAGATTATTGATGCTACGCAGGGCAGAAGGACAAGAGGAATTATCGTTACAGATGATCATGTTGTTTTGTCCGCTCTTACACCTGATACCATAGCTGCTAGAGCCAAAGAACTTTCACAGGAGGTAGTAAAATGAAAAAAACAGGTATGATTACAGTTTTATCCGGTTTTTCTGGTGCTGGAAAAGGGACCATCATGAAAAACCTTTTGAAAAAGTATCCAGGACAGTATCATTTGTCTATCTCCGCTACAACCCGTGATATTCGTCAGGGCGAGGAAGATGGCAGAGAGTACTTTTTTAAAACAAGAGAAGAATTCGATGACATGATTGCAAAGGGACAGTTACTGGAATATGCAACTTTCAATGGCAATTCTTACGGTACTCCGAGATCTTATGTAGATCAGCTTTTAGCAGAAGGCAAGGATGTTCTTCTTGAGATTGAGATTCAAGGAGCCCTCCAGGTTAAAAAAATATATCCGGAAGCTTTGCTTTTGTTTGTTATGCCGCCTTCGGCTGATGCGCTTAAAGAGCGCTTGGTTGGAAGAGGCACAGAGACAGATGATGTTATAGCACAAAGGCTTGCTATTTCATCAAAAGAATCCCAATACATGGGAGAATATGACTACCTTGTTATCAATGATGACTTGGAAAATAGTGTGGAAAAAGTGCATGCTATTATTTCTTGTGAGCATTACAGAACCGCAAGAAGTTTAGATACAATAGACATGATTCAAAAAGATTTAAAGAAATTTGAAGGGAGATCTTAATATGTTACATCCATCTTATGTAGAATTAATGAAAGCTGTTAACCAGAATAGTGATGAGGTTGGTGAAGAACCAGTAGTAAACAGCCGTTATAGCATTGTCTGTGCTACTGCAAAAAGAGCTCGTCAGCTTATCGACGGTCAGGAAGCTTTAACTCGTGTAGAAGCAGGCGAGAAGCCTCTTTCTGTTGCTGTAAAAGAATTATACAATGGTGATTTACAGATTTTATCTGATGATGAAGAGGAAGTAGGAGAGGAATTCTAATGAAACTCCTTTTTATATCACTAGGCTGTGATAAAAATCTTGTGGATACAGAACATATGCTATCCATGATTACCGCTGATGGGATTACTCTTACCAATGATGAAGAGGAAGCTGATATCATCATTGTCAACAGTTGCTGTTTTATCAGTGATGCCATGGAAGAGAGTATTCAGACCCTTATAGATATGGGAAGTTTGAAGCAGACGGCAAAATGCAAGGCACTTATTGTGACTGGCTGTCTTGCCCAGCGTTACTCCGATGAGATTCGCAAAGAAATTCCAGAAGTAGATGCTATCATTGGAACCAATTCTTATGATGAAATTGTTGCTTGTATCCATGAAGTTTTGGATGGGCATAAGACGATCGCTAAAAAAGATTTGGTTGGACTGCCTGATAACTATGCTGGAAGAACACTTACCACTGGTGGACATTTTGCTCATTTAAAAATAGCAGAAGGCTGCAATAAGCGATGTACATACTGTGTCATTCCGTCTATTCGTGGTGATTATCGAAGCGTCCCTATGGAGGATATTTTGGCTGAGGCCCAAAAACTTGCGGATGATGGCGTAAAAGAATTGATTCTTGTAGCGCAGGAAACCACTCTTTATGGAATTGATTTATATGGCAAAAAGTCTTTGCATATACTTTTGGAAAAACTCAGCGAGATTGATGGCATCCAGTGGATTCGCCTGCAATATTGCTATCCGGAAGAAATTACTGACGAACTTATCGATGTGATGGCTCGTTATGATAAAATTTGCCATTATATTGATATCCCTATTCAGCATGCCGATGACTTTGTCCTAAGACGAATGGGAAGAAAAACTTCCCAAGCAGACTTGAGGGAGATTGTTGGTAAACTTCGTGCGGCTATGCCAGATATTTGCATTCGAACCACTTTGATTTGTGGATTCCCTGGTGAGACGCTAGAGGCCCACGAAGAACTCAAGCAATTTGTTCGCGATATGAAATTTGATCGTCTTGGCTGTTTTACGTATTCCAGACAGGAAGGAACACCTGCGGATACTTTTGAAGACCAGGTTGATGAGGATGTTAAAAAAGAGCGTTTATCTGAAATCATGGAACTTCAACAGGAGATTTCTTTTTCAATCAACGATTCTTTTGTGGGAAAGACATTGCTCGCCTTTGTTGAAGGAAAGGTTGCTGATGAAGAAGTCTACGTTGCCAGAACTTACAGGGATGCGCCTGATGTAGATGGATATGTCTTTATCCAGACAGATAGAGAACTTATGTCAGGGGACTTTGTAAATGTCTATATTACAGGTTCTTATGAGTATGATTTGATAGGAGAATTACAATGAATTTACCAAACAAATTAACTATTTTTCGTGTTATTCTGATTCCATTTTTTGTATTCTTTCTTTTGATTGATCCGACAAATCAGACCAATCGTTACATTGCAGATGGTATTTTTATCATTGCAAGCCTTACGGATATGTTGGATGGAAAAATTGCCAGAAAATACAACCTGATTACAAATTTTGGAAAGTTTATGGATCCTCTTGCTGATAAGCTTTTAGTAGGAGCTGCCATGATTTGTTTAGTGGAAACAGGACAGTTGGCTGCTTGGATTGTTGTTATTATTATCAGCCGAGAATTTATTATCAGTGGGTTCCGTTTGGTGGCTTCCGATAATGGCGTTGTGATCGCTGCAAGCTACTGGGGCAAGTTTAAAACCGTATTTCAGATGCTTATGACTATTGTCTTGATTGCAAATATCAATATGCCTATTTTTGCAATTCTTGGTACAGTCCTTACTTATATTGCATTGGTACTTACTGTTGTTTCTTTGGTGGATTATATTATTAAAAACAAGGCTGTTTTAAAAGAGCAAAATTAATGGATACTGATAAACTTCTAGAGGATATCGTTGAAAAATTAAATTATTCTGGTTCTACAGTTGCTGTGGCGGAATCATGTACTGGTGGTATGATTTCAGCCAGACTTGTGGATTATCCAGGGATTTCCGCATATTTTGCCGAGGGATATGTGACTTATTCAAACGAGGCAAAAGTAAAAAATCTCGGGGTATCACAAGATTCACTCGATGATTATGGTGCTGTGAGCCATGAAGTAGCAAAACAGATGGCAGAGGGTGTTAAAAAAAGAGCAAATGCGACATATGGCATTGCTACCACAGGAATTGCTGGACCTACAGGCGGAAGTGAAGAAAAGCCAGTTGGACTTGTATATATAGCCCTTGCTACTCCAACTGATACAAAAGTGATGAAATGCAATTTTTCTGGAAATCGTAGTCAGGTTAGAACTTCGGCTTGCACACAGGCTTTGGAATTATTGCTTGAACAATTAAAGGAAGCATAATATGCGTGTTATATCTGGAACAAAAAAAAGAATGCAATTGCACACCATAGCTGGTCTTAATACCAGACCGACCCAGGATCGCATCAAGGAAACTCTTTTTAATATGATTCAAAACGATTTGTATCAGGCGCAGTTTTTAGATGTCTATGCTGGAAGTGGCCAGATGGGAATTGAGGCTTTGAGCCGCGGCGCTGCTATGGCTTATTTTATCGATAATAACAAGCTTGCTGTTGAATGCATAAAAAGGAATGTTCATCATACGGATTTTGAAGAAGAATCCCGCATTTTAATGGGAGATGCAATCTTTGAAATACGAAAGCTTGAAGGAAGCGTACAGTTTGATATTATTTTTATCGATCCTCCGTATCATGCTGGATTTGAAAAAGACGTTTTAGCGGCCATTTTACAATCGGATTTATTGGCTGAAGATGGTTATGTGATTGTAGAGGCAGATCTTGCTACAGATTTTTCCTTTGCAGATACTTTAGGCTATGAGATAATAAAAGAAAAGAAATATAAAACCAACAAGCATGTTTTTTTGGCGAAGGAATGTTAGCTTATGAAACGAGCAATTTATCCGGGAAGTTTTGACCCTATTACATTTGGACATTTAGATATTATTGAACGCTCCGCAAATATTTTCGATGAGGTTATTGTCGGAGTACTTAACAACAAGGCGAAGACACCACTTTTTTCGGCAGAGGAGAGAGTGGCTATGATTAGCGATTTGGTCAAAAAATATCCCAATGTTTCAGTGGAATCCTTTGATGGCCTTTTAGTTAATTACGCGAAGAAAAAAGAGGCCAATGTTGTTATTCGAGGACTTAGAGCAGTGACGGATTATGAATATGAGATTCAAATCGCCCAGACGAATAAGGTGGAATTTCCAGAACTTGAGACAGTATTTTTGACAACGGGGCTAAATTTCTCTTATCTTAGTTCTACCATTGTTAAAGAGTTCGCTTCTTATAATGGAGATATTAGTAAATTTGTACCTGCGGAGA
>CAVIOJ010000169.1:0-4286 GCA_963644225.1 Lachnospiraceae bacterium
TTTTTATGTCAGTCTTTTTTGTTTTATAAAAATTAGTTATACCCCTGTGGTCAACTATGTTTATAAAACAGTACAATTATAAACCTTGACACTGGACTAACCCCGTGTTAGTATGACGATATCCTAGTAAAGAGGTAGGAATTAAAAAGAGGTGTTATTATGAAAGAATTTGTTTACTTAGACAATGCAGCAACCACAAAGGTAAGACCTGAAGTCGTAGAGGCCATGCTTCCATATTTTACAGAAGTTTATGGAAATGCGTCAGCAGTTTATGATTTTGGACAGAAGTGTAAAGAAGCAATTGAAAATTCCAGAGAGACCATTGCAAAGTCAATTGGAACAAAGGCTGCCAATATTTACTTTACTGCTGGTGGAAGTGAATCTGACAACTGGGCTTTAAAAGGATGCGCTGAAGCATACAGCACAAAAGGAAAACATATTATTACAACTAAAATCGAGCATCATGCTATTTTACATACATGTGCATATTTAGAGCAACAGGGATACGAAGTTACATATCTTGACGTAGATGAAGATGGATTGGTTTCTCCAGAAGCTGTAGAGGCTGCGATTCGCCCAGATACGATTTTGATTTCTGTTATGTTTGCCAATAACGAAATTGGAACTATCGAACCTATCGCTGAAATCGGAAAGATTGCCCATGAACATGGAGTCCTTTTCCATACAGATGCTGTACAGGCATTTGCACAGGTGCCGATTGATGTAGAAGCGATGAATATTGATATGCTTAGTGCAAGTGGTCACAAGTTAAATGGTCCAAAGGGAATTGGATTTTTATACATCCGTCAGGGACTAAAGCTTCGTTCATTCATTCATGGTGGAGCCCAGGAGAGAAAGCGTCGTGCTGGTACAGAAAATGTTCCTGGTATCGTGGGACTCGGCCGTGCCGTTGAGATTGCCATGGATTCTTTGGACGAGAGAATCAAAAAAGAAAGCCAGCTTCGCGACTATGCAATTTCGCGTATTGAAAACGAAATTCCTTTTGCAAAATTAAATGGTCACAGAGAAAAGAGATTACCAAATAATATCAATTTCTGTTTCCGCTTTATCGAGGGAGAGTCAATGCTCATTATGCTCGACATGGCTGGCATTTGTGGATCTTCTGGATCTGCTTGTACATCAGGATCTCTTGATCCTTCCCATGTACTTCTTGCAATTGGCTTACCTCATGAAATCGCTCATGGATCTCTTCGACTTACACTTAGCGATGAGATTACAAAAGAGCAGATTGATTATGTTGTAGATCATCTCAAGGAAATCGTAGAAAAACTTCGCGGTATGTCTCCATTATATGAAGATTATGCGAAAAAACATTTATCATAAGATTATTGGAGGAAATATAAGATGTATAGTGAAAAGGTAATGGATCATTTTCAAAATCCTAGAAATGTCGGCGAGATGGAGAACCCAAGTGGTGTTGGAACTGTCGGCAATGCAAAGTGTGGCGATATCATGAGAATGTATTTGGATATCGACGAAAATGGTATCATCAAGGAAGCAAAATTCAAGACTTTCGGTTGCGGTGCTGCAGTAGCTACAAGTAGTATGGCAACAGAGCTTGTTGCAGGTAAGACTGTCCAGGAAGCGTTAGAGGTTACCAACAAAGCTGTTATGGAAGCATTAGATGGACTTCCACCAGTAAAGGTACATTGCTCTTTACTTGCTGAACAGGCTATTCATGCTGCTCTTTGGGACTATGCTCAGAAGAACAACATTAAAATCGAAGGCTTAGAGCCACCTGTAAATGATATCGAAGAACTTGAAGAAGAGGAAGACTACTAATTGAAGCCAAAAGTTGTTGTTGGAATGTCGGGAGGCGTGGATTCGTCGGTCGCTGCATATCTGTTAAAAGAACAAGGTTATGATGTGATTGGTGTTACCATGCAAATTTGGCAGGACGAGGATGAATTTGTACAGGAAGAACAGGGCGGATGCTGTGGCCTTTCAGCCGTTGATGATGCCAGACGCGTGGCTAATCGCTTAGAGATTCCATATTATGTGATGAATTTTAAAGCAGAGTTTAAGCGCGATGTTATGGACTACTTTGTCGAGGAATACTTACAGGGTCGGACACCGAATCCTTGCATCGCCTGCAACCGCTATGTGAAATGGGAAGCTCTTTTGAATCGCGCCCTTAGTATTGGAGCTGATTATATTGCAACCGGACATTATGCCCAGGTGGAAAAACTTCCAAATGGCCGTTTTACCATTGCAAATTCAGTGACAGCACAAAAAGATCAGACTTATGCTCTTTATAATCTGACACAAGAACAGCTTTCTCATACTTTGATGCCGGTAGGAGCTTACTGCAAGGATGATATCAGAAAAATTGCAGAAGAAATTGGCTTGCCTGTGGCGCACAAAAAAGATAGTCAGGATATATGTTTTGTTCCAGACAATGATTATGCGGCATTTATAGAAGAAGCGGTACCAGATCGTTTGCCTGGTCCTGGGGATTTTGTCTTGAAGGACGGAACCGTCATTGGAAGACACGAAGGAATCACTCACTATACCATAGGCCAGAGAAGAGGCCTTGGTATTGCGACTGGAAAACGTATTTTTGTTAGCGCAATTGATGCAAAGAACAACCGTGTTGTTATAGGTGATGACGCGGATGTCTTTACAGATCATTTGCTTGCAAACAAGATTAATTTTATGTCAGAAGCGAACTTTTTAAAAGATAAGATTTATCTTGCAAAAATCAGATATTCTCATCAGGGAAGTCCTTGTAAAGTGACCATGTTAGGCCCGGATGAGATGCGACTGGATTTTTTGGAACCAGTTCGTGCGGTGACACCAGGACAGGCGGTTGTCTTATATGATGGCAACTATGTGGCTGGTGGTGGCACCATTATAGAATAGATAAACGACTAAAAATGAACATTACTCAAGAGGAAGCATAATTGGCTTCCTCTTTTTGTATACTGCAAACTCTTTGAATCCTAAAGATTTCAGGTAATCAGTTAATCCTTCAAATCTAAGAGCTACATCTGCGGGCTTATGAGCATCGGCTCCGATGGTGATAAGACTTCCGCCTAATTCCTTATATCTTTTTAAAATTGAAGAACATGGATTAGGCTCACAAAGTCCGACACGGAAAGCACCAGTATTTACCTCAAGTGCTATATCTTTTTTTATGATGAAAGCTAAAATTTCATCGATAATTTCTTTGTAAGGCGTATAGTGTGAAGACATATCAGGATTTTTGGTGCCATAACGAAAACAGTAATCTAAGTGTCCTATGGCATCAAAATCAAAAAATGACTCTAAGTTTTCTAAAATGGCCTCATAGTACTCTTTATAAGCTTCTAATTCATCTCGATTCTCGAAAAAAACTGGATAATACGGGTCGACTCCGTGCACAACATGAGTAGAACCAATAACAAAATCAAAATTATATTTTGAAAGCAAGGCGGCGTGTTCTTTTGCTAAGTGGGGCTGCAATCCCAATTCGATGCCAAATAAAATCGGAAAGGAAGAAAAAAATTGTTCCTGAACATTTTTTATTTCTTTTTCGTAGGCTATTAAATCCAAGTCAAATAAACCAGGTTCTTCTTTGTAGTCTATATCCAGATGGTCTGTAAAAGTAATACCTGATAAATTCTTGTTTTGAGCAGAAGATATCATTGATAAAAGCGATGCATCGCTATCTCCGGAAAAACAGCTGTGCATGTGATTATCCCATAGATTCATTTCTTTTCCTCCTAAGGTTTTAAATAAAATTATTATAGAAAATGGACATAAAATTTTCAATGGAAAGGGTATATAGTGAAAAAATAGACAAACTTTTTATTGGGTCTTGAAATGTGCCCAGAAATTGTATAAAATAAAGTACAGTTTCGGGGCAAAAGCCTTGAAAAAAAGTATTTTTAAATCTTAGGAGGAATTTAAAATGGCAGTAAGAGTAGCGATTAATGGATTCGGCCGTATTGGTCGTCTTGCATTCAGACAGATGTTTGGCGCTGAGGGATACGAAGTTGTAGCTATCAACGACTTGACAAGCCCAAAGATGTTAGCACATTTGTTAAAGTATGATTCATCACAGGGTAAGTATGCTTTAGCTGATACAGTATCTGCTGGAGAAGACTCTATCACAGTTGATGGCAAGGAAATCAAGATCTACGCTTTCCCAGATGCAAACAATTGCCCATGGGGAGAACTCAAGGTAGACGTTGTTCTTGAGTGTTCTGGATTCTACACAAGCAAGGATAAGGCTCAGGCTCATATCAATGCTGGAGCTCGTAAGGTTGTTATTTCTGCACCAG
>CAVIOJ010000170.1:0-10626 GCA_963644225.1 Lachnospiraceae bacterium
ACATATAATTGGGATAACTTAATTAGGAGGTGAGATGAATGGAGCCTACAAAGTGGTGGGAGACCTATCCATGGCGTATGGTGCAGACCAATCTGCGGGAAATCGACATGGCAGATATGGATGCCAAGGCCTTTGCGAAAGATTTGAAAGATTATCATGCCACACTGGTAACTTTCAATGCAGCTGGTATCATAGCCAGTTATCCGACCAAGTTGCCTGGACAGAGAAAAAGTGCCTATCTGACTGGAGATTCTCTGCAGGATGTTATCGAAGAGTGCCATAAGGCGGGCATCAAGGTTATTGCAAGATGTGATTTTTCAAAAATAGAGGAATCTCTATATGAGGAACATCCGGATTGGGCGTACAGACAGGCCAATGGAGAGCCGCTAATCTATAACGGCTATGTGCAGACTTGCGTCAATGGTCCGTACCAGCAAAGCTACATGTATGAAATCTTAGATGAATTATTTTCACAATATGATTTTGATGGATTGTACTGCAATATGAGTTCTACCTTCGTGGTGGATTATGATCTCAAGGTACATGAGCCTTGCCATTGTAAAAATTGTACGAATCTTTTTAAAGAGCAGTTTGGCATGGAGATTCCGGATAGCGTCAATCCAAGAGATCCTGCTTTTGGAAAGTACATGGCCTTTATTGGTGCTTGCAGCAAAAAGCAGAAAAAAGAGATGTATGATCGCGTCAAAGCGATAAATGAAAATATCGCGGTAAATGGTTTCGATTATTTTAGAACGGAATGTAATCAGGATGTAGATCATCTGTCCTGGATTTACGATGCATCAGCCAATGCAAGAAGAATAGCAGGCCCTGCTCGAGACAAGGTGGTGGATGATGCTTCTGCAATTTATATGGCATTTCGCTATCGCCACAGCAGTATCTCAAGAGGACTTTTGGAAGTTCGTCAGTGGCAAAATCTGGCATATGGTGGATCTACCAGTGTTTACTTGCTTGGAACACTTGCAAAAAGCAAAGACAAATCTGGTCTTGCGGCATCTTCTAAAGCATTTGATTTCTTCGCAAATAATGAGGAGATTTTGTGTAATCAAGAGTCGGCAGCAAGAACACTTTTGATTGAAAAGCCTTTGATGGGAAGAAATGATCCTGAGGTCGATGGTTGGGTGCAAATACTTAGCCAGTTGCATATTCCTTTTGATGAGCAAAAGATCGCAGAAGTTTCCGAAGATTTACTAAAGTCTTATGACGCGGTCATCTTAGCGGATGTAAATGCTATGTCGGATGCCCAATGTGCTATGCTTGATGCTTTTGTAGAGGCCGGAGGTAAGTTAGTTGCCAGCGGAGCTACAGCAACAACCAATGAAAGACGTATGCCTAGACAAACATTTGGACTAAAAAGCCTTGGCGCGGACGAGATTGTGGAAAAGAAAACCTTGCAATCCGCTATCTTCCTTTTGGATGATGAAGATGTATGGAAGCAGTGCCGGGAAAGCCAGATCGATTGCATTGTTCCGGGGCAGTACCTTGTCGTAGGAAATGCAAAAGAGGATGCTAAGACCTATTTACAACTGGTGCCTGATCAGCCTTTCGGACCACCTGAGATTTGCTATTCAAAAGAAGAAAGCGATATTTCGGGCATCTATGAAAGCGGCTATGGCAAGGGAAAGACCGTCTATATCCCATTTGCCATCGGGACTTTTTATTATCAGTATGGCTATGAAAACTCTTATGTTTTTATCCAGGATGTATTGGAAAATATCGCAGGAATAAAAAGCATTGCACCGGACTTGACGCCTATGTGTGAAGTTGCCGTGACAAAAAAGGATGGGGAAGAACTTATCCATCTAATCAATCTGTCCGGCTCATTTGGAAAAGACAACTACACCAAAGCCTTGCCAATTTACGATATCCGGCTTCATCTGTCCGTTCCGACAGGAGCACGGGTGGAGGCTTTAAATGGCGGTCAAATCAAGGTGACAGAAAACGAGATACAACTAGATTGCCTGAATGAGTATGAGGCAATCCGCATATATTAAGGAGGGTACTTATGAATTTGAAAAAAATCTTTGCGGGGATGTTTGGAAGTAACGATCCAAAATATCGTACCGCGAAACCATGGGAAATGATTTTGGCTGGAGGAACCAGTGGAGCAAAAATGATCTTTTATGTTTTGATGATGTATGCTTCATATGCCATGAACGCAGGTTTCGGTATTGCTGTTGCAGTTACCGGAATTATTATTCAGGCAAAGACCATTTTTGATGGTGTAACAGATCCAATCGTTGCAGTTATTTTCGACCGTTTGCCAGTTTTTAAGGGTATTGGAAAGATTCGACTCTTTTTATTTATTGGTTGGGCAACCTGTTCTGTATCAGCACTTTTGATGTTTAGATACCTGGCAGGAAAGTTTACTGGTGTGCCAGCAATCATTGTATTTTGTCTGGTATATGCCCTGTTTGTTATTGGCTACACTATCATGTCTATTGGTGGTGCATCTACAATCAGTTCTGCTCTTACCAATGATCCAAAGCAGCGTCCTTTTGTAACCTTTGTTACAACAGTATATCAGTACCTTGGACCTATCATTACAAATACAGTTTTGGCGTTCTCAATTTTGCCAAAATATGATAACCAGTACAATGTAGAAAGCTTGAGCGAAGCATGCGTTGTTTTCGTAATTATTTCATTTGTATTTGTTCTGTTTTCATTTATCGGTTTAAGACGTATTGATACACCAGAAATCCTTGGTGAGATGGTTGCCATGGGTGGTAAGCAGACTAAGGTTGGTATCAAGGAAATTGTAAGTATTTTCAAAGAAAATGTACCAATGCGCTGTTATCTTGTTACTGGTGTTACCGATAAAATTGCTTCAAATAGTGCAACACAGACCGTTGTACTTACCATGTTAAATGGTATTTTGATTGCAAACTATCAGGCGGCAACAATGATTAGTAATGCTGGAACTATTATTAGTTTCGTATTCGTATTCCTTGGTGGTGTTTATATTGCCAAGAAGGGTGTTAAAGTTGCTACAAAAGTATGGTCAGCTGTTAACATTGTAATTAACCTTGCTATTTTCGCCTTTGCTTTGTACCTTGGACCAACAGGTATGGCACAGATCGGAAAAGGCGGCGTGATCATGATGCTCTATGTAGTATTTACCATGGGTGTTAATGCTTCAAAGATGATTTTGACTGTTGCAGAAGGTATGATGCGTGCCGATGTTATCGACTATGAGTTGGAGCGTTCTGGAAACTATATGCCAGGAACCGTTGGAGCTGTTTATTCTTTGACAGAAAAAATCATTGCTTCCTTTGGTGCTACCATCGCATCTCTTGCAGTTGCTGCAATCGGTTATACTACAGTAATGCCACAGATGGGTGATAAGGCTACTTGGCCAATCTTCTGGGTAACAGTACTTCTTTCTTACGGTATGCCAATCCTTGGATGGATCTGCAACATTATTGCTATGAAGTTCTACGAGTTGGATTATGATCGTATGGCCCAGATTCAGGAAAACATCGCAGAGATGAAAAAACAAAAAAGAAAATAAATAGATTGTGAGGTAGATAAGATGAAAATCGGATTTATTGGATTAGGTATTATGGGAAAGCCTATGGTAAAAAATATTATCAAGGGCGGTTATACAGATGTATTGGTAAATGGCAGACATCAGGATGTCTTGGATGAACTTGCAGAGTGTGGTGCTAAATCCGCTACTTACGAAGAAATCGGAAAGCAGTGTGATGTGGTTATGACCATGCTTCCAAACTCTCCACAGGTAAAAGAAGTTATGCTTGGAGAGACAGGTGTTGCTTCTTATATGAAAGAGGGCTCTGTATTTATCGATATGAGCTCTATTAATCCGGTAGCAAGCAAGGAAATCGCAGAGGTACTTGCAGCAAAAAATATTGATATGTTGGATGCTCCAGTTTCCGGTGGAGAGCCAAAGGCGATTGACGGAAGTCTTAGCTTTATGGTTGGTGGTAAAGAGGAGTTGGTAGAAGAGTATCGCCCACTTCTTGAAACCATGGGAGCTTCCGTGGTAAGATGCGGAGAGGTCGGAGCTGGTAATACTACAAAGCTTGCAAACCAGATTATCGTAGCCTGCAATATCCAGGCTTTGTCTGAGGCACTTACATTGGCACAGAAGGCAGGCGTAGATCCAGAACTTGTATTCCAGGCTATTCGTGGTGGCTTGGCTGGCTCTACAGTTATGGATGCGAAAGCGCCTATGATGATTGCCGGCAATGATAAGCCAGGATTTAAGATTGATTTACATATCAAGGACTTAAATAATGCTCTTGATTGCGCTCATACCGTTGGTGCTCCAGTGCCTATGACAGCGGAAGTACAGGAAATCCTGCAGTGGATGCACAACCACGAGGGCGGTCAAAAAGATCATAGTGCAATCGCACAATATTATGAGTACCTGACCGACATCAAGATTGGAAGATAAATATAGGAGAAAAAGAAATGAATCAGGAATTAAGACATGATGCCAAGCAGATTATAGATGAAGCTATCGCGTCTGTACGACCTGATGAAGCAGTTAGACGTGCTCTGAGTAACATTGTGTTCTCAGAGCATGTTTATATTGTATCAATCGGGAAGGCGGGATGGCAGATGGCAAAGGCTGCTGTTGATTTTTTGCAGGAAAATAAAATTTCCTATGAGAAGGGCATTGTCGTAACAAAATATGATCATGTGATGGGACAATTGCCAGGCATGACCTGTTTTGAGGCAGGCCACCCGGTGCCGGATGAGAATAGTTTTCTGGGAACGGAAGCGGTGCTTTCCATGGTAAAAGACCTGACAGAAGAAGATATGGTACTTTTTTTAGTTTCTGGCGGTGGAAGTGCATTATTTGAAAATCCAAAGATTTCAGGGGAAGAACTTTCGGATATCACCAAGCAACTCTTGGCCTGTGGAGCGGATATAGTGGAGATGAATACCATACGAAAACGGCTTTCGGAGGTTAAGGGAGGCAGATTTGCTCTGGCTTGTATGCCGGCAACTGTAGAAACAGTGGTTCTTTCAGATATTGTAGGAGATCCTATGGACATGATTGCATCCGGTCCAGCATATCCGGATGCCTCTACTTGTGCAGATGCAAAAGAGATTGTAGAAAAATATCAGCTTCATTTGAGTCCAGATGCAAAAAAATGCCTGGAGGAAGAAACTCCAAAAGAGTTAAAAAATGTCCATACACAGATTATTGGCAGCGTGCGTCAGCTCTGCAAGGCAGCCGAAAAAGTATGCCAGGAACTTGGGTTTGAAACTAAAATTTTGGCAGATGATGTGACTTCGGAAGCAAGAGATGTCGGAAGAGATCTTGCAAAGCAGATTTTATCGGAAAAAGATTTGGCGAAGGCTTCAGGGAAAAAGAGAATCGCTCTTATCGCGGGAGGAGAGACCGTGGTGCATCTTGAGGGCAGTGGCCTTGGCGGACGCAATCAGGAAGTTGCTTTTTCTGCCATGAAAGAGATTGATGGCCAGCCGGATATCGCCATTTTTTCTGTTGGATCTGATGGAACAGATGGCCCGACGGATGCAGCAGGTGGCTATGTGGATGGAGATTCCTATGCTGCCCTAGAAAAGGCCGGACTGTCCTATGAAAAGGTCTTACAGGATAATGACTGTTACCATGGACTAAAGGCTATAGACGGTCTCGTGATCACCGGACCAACTGGTACCAATGTCAATGATTTCTGGGTAGCTCTTTATAAAGAGGAGAACTGATATGAAGATAAAAATGCTGCTAGAGGGCAAGCCCTTTATGTCAGAATTTGGCATAGTAGGATATAGTTCTGTCACCTTGATTCAAACAGACGATGGGAAAAATATCCTGTATGATTGCGGCTCTAAGGGTTGCGCCTTGCAATTAAAGGAAGCGCTGCAAAAGGAAGGACTGACGACAGCCCAGATTTCCCACGTGGTTATCAGTCATTTGCATTTTGATCATGTTGGCAATCTGCCTTTATTTTCTGATGCAAAAGTTTTGCTTAGCCAGGTGGAATGGAATGAAGCAAGAGAGAATCCGGATGAATGGCATAGCATTCCGACTCTTTCATATTTGGAAAAAAGAGGTGGGATGAGTTTTGTCAAAGAAGGAGACCAACTTGCACCCGAGCTGTCTGTTATGGAACTGCCGGGACATACGTTAGGCCTGATCGGTCTAAAGTGTGGAGCGGATACCATCCTTTGTTCTGATGCTCTAAAAAACCGATACGAGGCGTGGAAGGACATAGCGCTTATGAGTCAGGATTTAAAAAAGAGCTTGCAATCGATAGAGAGGATCAAAGAAAATGCGCGATTCGTCTATCCAGGGCATGATGGTATTCTTGATATGATGCATCCGGATGGACAGACGCACCCAGCGGCCTGCATGCGTTATGCCGATGGATACGAAGTGAATATTCCTTCATAATAAAAACTAAAATATGACAGAAAAAGCGAATAATAGTCTTAAAGGTTAAGGCTTATCATCGTAAGATGTCATAAGAAGAAGATAGTTTTTGGGAGGAATCTTACTATGAAAAAAACAAATTTAAATCTTGGTTGGCAATTTATGCAGGGAGAGAAATCTAATCTTCCTATGATTCAAAATCCAACAAAGGAAGTTGATTTGCCACATGATTTTATGGTAGAAACGGATGTGGCTGCAGATGCCGCAGGAAAGGCAGAAAGTGGCTATTACAAGGGTAGCGCGGGAACATATTTAAAAACTCTTACACTTTCCGAAGAGGATTTTTCCGATGAAATGCTTTTACATTTTGAGGGATGCTATGGTAAAACCAGAGTCTTGATAAATGGTAATCCTGTGGGAAGCCACGTTTATGGCTATACTCCATTTACTTTAGACGTGCGTAATTTTTTACATGTGGGAGACAATGAGATCCAGGTTATTGTCCATACGGATGATGATCCTAACAGTCGCTGGTATACTGGAGCTGGTCTTTATCGTGGCGTCAATTTACTTAGTGCACCAGCATTTCATATTGCTCATGATGGTTTGTTTGTATATACAGATCACATGACAAATGGGGATGCTTTTTGCAAGGCCGAGATTACTGTGGTAAATCATCTGGCCAAAGCCACTGGAGATGCAGAGGGCTTTTTAAAGTTATCGGTTTGTAAGAAAGATACAAAAGAAGTGGTAGCTACGCGTTACCAGAAAATTCGTCTTGCAGCAGGAAGCAGCCAGGTGGTTTTGCAGGCATTTGTAATTGAGAATGCTACTCTCTGGGATTTGGACAATCCGTACTTATATGAAGTAAAGGCAGAAGTGTCTTTGACAAACACAGGCCATGTTCATATGTCTTTGGACAACAGAGATGAATTGATGGCGCAGGATGTATATGATGATGAACTTTCGACTACTTTTGGTGTGCGCACCGTTACTGCCGATGCGAAAAATGGACTTCTTTTAAATGGAAAATCCATCAAGTTAAAGGGCGGTTGTATTCATCATGATAATGGCCTTCTTGGAGCCAAGAGTTTCTATGATGCGGAGTATCGCAAGGTGAAACTTCATAAGGACAACGGCTATAATGCCCTTCGCTTGGCACACAATCCACAGTCAGAAATTATCCTGGATATCTGCGATGAACTGGGAATGATTGTCTATGATGAGGCCTTTGATACTTGGAATTTGCCAAAGAATGCTTTTGATTTTAGCAATGAGTTCAAAGAAGCAGGATTATCTGAATTAGAGACTATCATGCGAAGAGATCGCAATCATCCTTCTATAATGTTTTGGTCTATTGGAAATGAATTGACCGAGCAGGGCGGTATGGCAGATGGCTATCAGGTATCGGCTATGCTTGCAAAAAAAGCCAGAGAGATGGATTCCACCAGGCTGATAAGTGGGGCAGTGTGTTCTTTCTTCAAGGGACTCGACAATGAAGACAATGGTAAATTCTGGCAGACTTTCCAGACAGAGCGCCCAGCAAATGGCGGCAGTATCGTCAATCTGGACAATTCATATGGAAAGAAGGTTTGGATGGAATATACCGCGCCATTTGTAAGGGATTGGGATGTGGTAGGCTACAATTATCTCAACTATCACTACGAGCCAAGCCACGAGATTTTCCCAGACCGAGTTATCTTATGTACAGAAAGTAAGCCGGGACAGTTTGAAGACTACTGGTCAGATGTGGAGAGACTTCCTTATGTCATTGGAGATTTCCTTTGGACCAGTATGGATTATATCGGTGAAGCTGGAATTGGACAGAGTATTTATTGCACGCCAGAAGAAGCACCACAGATGTCGAGAATGCTAAATTATGCAGGTTATCCATGGCGTTTGGCTCAGGCAGGCGATTTTGATTTGTGTGGCAATGTTAAGGCGCAGGGAAGATACCATCAGGTTATTTGGGGCTCAGATGACACCTATATTTTTGCACTTGATCCGAAGAATAATGGAAAAGTTGCTCTTATCGGTCGATATGGCTGGGCAGAAGGTGGCAATCACTGGGCTTGGAATTGTGAGGATGATACTCCTGTTACAGTGGAAGTATACAGCCGTGCCGAGGA
The DNA here is from genome assembly GCA_963644225.1 of Lachnospiraceae bacterium. GTDB lineage: Bacteria > Bacillota > Clostridia > Lachnospirales > Lachnospiraceae > Pararoseburia. Next base: position 8,515 of record CAVIOJ010000170.1, read on the forward strand.
AGTGGAACTTCTTTTAAATGGAGAGAGCCTTGACAAAAAGCCAGCTGGTGCTGACAATCATTTTAAGGCTATTTTTGAAGTGCCTTTTAAAAAGGGCATTCTTACTGCGATCTCTTATAAGGATGGCAAGGAAGTATCCCGTGATGAAGTAAAGACTCCAAGCAAAGCGACGGGGCTTCGTATCACCATGGAAAAAGAAAAAATTGCTGCAGATGGACAGAGTTTGGCTTATGGCTTGATCGAAGTTGTAGATGCCGATGGCAATTGGGTGCCTAACGCCGCTGATGTTTTGGGACGAGTATCTGTTGATGGCGCTGCAAGTCTTGCAGGCTTTGGTACAGGCAGAGGAAAAACAGAGGAAAATTATACCAAGGGAGAATTTACATCCTTTGAAGGCAGATGGCAAGTTATCCTTCGCAGTGGTACAGAAGTGGGAACGGCCAAGATTACAGTGCAGGCAGAAGGTCTATCGGATGCTGTGGCAGAAGTTTTAGTGGGCTAGTTTTTGTATTTGTAACGATACCAGGCGCATCGGTAGAGAAAATTTTAGACATCTGTCTGACATGATGAAGTATTTTGTTATAGAATGAGAAGGCTTGAAAGGAGATAAGTTAAGATGACAAGTAAAGTATTTAATCCATATTTACCAGAATATGAGTATATCCCAGATGGGGAACCACATGTCTTTGGAGACAGACTTTATATTTATGGAAGCCATGATCGTTTTGACGGCGATAAGTTTTGCTTGAACGATTATGTATGCTATTCAACACCGGTAGATGACTTAGGAGCATGGCGCTATGAAGGCGTCATTTATCGAAAAAGTGAAGATCCCCGTGTGGCAGTTGGAGGACATGAATATTGGGCTCCAGATGTGGTATGCGGCAAGGATGGCAAGTATTATCTTTACTACTGTCCGGATGATTCCATCCATTCAATTGGAGTAGCCGTATGTGATGAACCAGCGGGAGAGTATCACTTCCTTGGCGTTTTGCATGACAAAGATGGCAACACTATCGGTGAGCGAGAAGGCGATACCATTTTGTTTGATCCAGGAATCTTCATAGATAGTGACGGAACAATTTATCTGTTTGCAGGCAATGGACCGAGAACCAGTGCACAGGTTGGAAAAGAGCCAAAGGCATCTGTAGTGATGACTCTAGAAGATGATATGGTTACTATCAAGACAGAGCCGAAAAAAATGTTGCCTGTAATTGGCGATGATGCTGGAGACTTTACCGGACATGAGTTTTTTGAGGCAAGTTCCATCCGAAAGATTGGAAATAAGTATTATCTGGTTTATTCATCTGTCAGTTGTCATGAACTTTGTTATGCAATCAGCGACAGACCTGACGGAGGATGGACTTATGGCGGAGTGATTATAAGTAACGCTGATGTTTTTGAAGGACAGACTCTAAAAGATGCAAAATGTATCTTTGGCAACAACCATGGTGGCATCGAGTTTGTCAATGGAAAATACTACATTTTCTATCATAGACAGACCAATCGCACCGTTTTTTCAAGACAGGGATGTGCAGAAGAAATTCAGATTCTAGACGACGGATCAATTCCACAGGTACATATCACTTCCCAAGGTTTGCTGGGCCATCCGTTTTTGGAAAAGGGAGTCTACCCGGCAAGAGTAAGCTGCTATCTGTATGGAAAGGACGGAGCGACATGGTCTAATCGTCTTGCTATGCGCAATCATTATGCCTATATTACCCAGTCCGGTCCTGATTATAACCCGGAGGATGCCGGGGAAGCACCATATCAGTTTGTGACCAATTTCAAGAAAGATGCGACCATGGGATTTAAGTATTTCGCGGTCGAAGACGTAGAACAAGTTGGCATTACCGTGCGTGGAAGTGCCAGAGGAAAGATAGAAGTGCGCACTGTTGAGCAGGGAGATGTCCTTGCAACGATTGATTTGCACTCTTCCAAAGAATGGCAGACATTTTTTGCACCACTTAGCATAAAAGATAAAGAATATAGTCTTTTCTTTACCTATGTAGGTGGCGGCAAGTGTGATGTCAGAGAGATTATATTAAAATAATAAATTGCAGTAGAATTCGTAAGATAATCTACAATTTTAAAAGAGACCTTATCCTGGGT
>CAVIOJ010000171.1:0-10230 GCA_963644225.1 Lachnospiraceae bacterium
GATAAATTCTCCATCCTTGATGGTCAGATTCACATCATCTAGGGCCGTGATTTCGTATGCTGTTTTTTCACTATATCTATAAGTTACATGATCTAATATAAAAGCCATCGTTTATCTTCTTTCATGAATTCGCGATTTTTTCTAGGGCATCTATGAGTTCTTCTCTGGTAAGAACTCCGTCCGGAAGTGGCAGGCCTGATTTTTTTAACTCGTGAGCCAAGAGGGTAATCTGTGGCACATCGAGTCTATGCTCCTGAAGGGTGTCAACCTGTGAAAAAATTCCACGAGGGGCTCCCTCTAAAACCACCTTGCCCTGGTCCATCACATATACATAGTCCGCATCTACCACTTCCTCCATGTAATGGGTGATGAGGATAATGGTAACGCCTTTTTCCCGATTAAGCTTGTGTACAGCCTCAAGAACTTCCTTGCGGCCGTTGGGATCTAACATGGCAGTAGGTTCGTCCAAAATAATGCACTTTGGCTCCATAGCCATAACTCCCGCGATAGCAACTCTTTGCTTTTGTCCGCCAGAAAGCTTGTTTGGAGAATGCTCACGGTATTTCCACATGCCAACAGACTTTAGGCTGCGCTCCACACGCTGCCAAATCTCGTCAGTAGGGACACCGATATTTTCCGGACCGAATCCCACATCTTCCTGTACCACGCTAGCAATAATCTGGTTGTCTGGATTCTGAAAAACCATACCGGCAAGCTGTCTTACCTGGTAGACGTTTTCCTCCTCAGAGGTATCTAGTCCATCCACAATCAAAGTTCCCTCACTAGGTGTCAAAAGAGCATTGATATGCTTGGCAAAAGTGGATTTGCCGGAACCGTTGTGTCCTAGGACTGCAATAAACTGACCGGCTTCTACCGCCAAATCCATGTGATCTATAGCAGTGCGGATGCTCTCCACATTGCCCTCTTCATCCCGGATGATATATTCATGTACTAAATCTTTTGCTTCAATAATTCCCATGTTTTTCCTCTACCAATGCAGATGATGGAGTTCTCCTTCAAGCCGCATATGATCAAACCCATTCTGTCGCAAAGCCTCGTACAAGACGATAGCCACAGAATTGGATAAATTGAGTGATCTGGTCTCTCCAATCATTGGAATGCGGATACACTCCTCCGGATGATCTATCAAAATCTCTTCCGGAATCCCGCCACTTTCCTTGCCAAACATGATAAAACAGTCTGGCTCAAACTTCACATCACTATAGACATGCTTGCCCTTGGTGGTGGCAAAATAAATCTTGGCTCCCGGATTGCGATCCAAAAAATCCTGCCAGTCATCATAACGAGTCACATCCAGCTGATCCCAGTAATCCATTCCGGCACGCTTGATGGTCTTGTCATTCAAGCGAAATCCCAAAGGCTCAATCAGATGTAATTTTGTCCCTGTTGCCACGCAGGTTCTACCGATATTCCCCGTATTTCCAGGGATTTCAGGTTCATGCAAAATAATATTTAACTCTGCCATCCTAAGCACCGCATCCTTCTTTTCTAAGTTCTGTAACAAATTCCTCCAAGCGATCTAATGCCTCTCTCAAATCATCCAAAGAGTAGGCATAAGAGATACGAAGAAATCCCTCGCCGCAATCGCCAAAAGCAGTTCCTGGAACCACTGCCACTTTTTTTCGGTTCAAAAATTCGGTAGCGAATTCTTCCGAGGTCATGCCAAATTCCTTGATGGATGGGAATATGTAAAATGCCCCAAATGGCTCGAAGCACTGAAGATGCATCTCCTCGAATCTATGCAAAATATAGCGGCGTCTTCCATTGTATTCCTCGCGCATGTGTGCCACATCCTCATCACAACTGCGCAAAGCCTCTACAGCGGCATACTGGCTGGTGGTAGGCGCACACATGATGGCATACTGATGAATTTTTAACATCTGCTTGATGATGGCTTCCGGAGCGCAGGCATAGCCAAGTCTCCATCCCGTCATGGCATGTGACTTGGAAAAACCATTGATCAGGACTGTTCTTTCCTTCATACCAGGCAAAGAAGCAAATGAAACATGCTTCTCGAGATAAGTAAGCTCCGCATAAATCTCATCGCTTAAGACGAAAAGATCATATTTTTCTACGATTTTTGCCACAGCTTCCAAATCTTTTCTTTCCATAACAGCACCAGTTGGGTTGTTCGGGAAAGGCATAATAAGGACCTTGGTCTTGTCCGTGATAGCAGCCTCTAACTCCTCTGCGGTCAAACGGAATTGGTTCTCTTCCTTTAGCTCGATGACTACAGGAGTACCGCCAGCAAGAATGGTACAAGGAAGATAGGAAACATAACTAGGCTGAGGAATCAAAACCTCATCGCCCGGGTCTAGCATGGTACGAAGGGCGATATCGATTGCCTCACTTCCTCCGACCGTAACAAGCATCTCCTTTTGATAGTCATAGGACAAGTCAAAACGGCGATTCAGATAGTTGGCAATTTCGACTTTTAGCTCCTTTAGACCAGCATTGGAGGTATAGAAGGTACGGCCTCTCTCCAAAGAATAAATCGCCTCATCACGAACTCTCCAAGGAGTGTCAAAGTCCGGCTCTCCCACACCGAGAGAGATGGCATCGCTCATCTCACTTACAATGTCAAAAAATTTACGAATGCCAGATGGCTCGATTTGTACGATTGTTTTATTTAATGGATCTCTCATAGGCTCACCAGCTCTCTCTCATCTTTGCGCTGTTCAGCCATAACTGTTCCGTGATCCTTGTATTTTTTCAAGATAAAGTTGGTCTTGGTAGAAAGAACTGAATCGAGAGGGGACAGCTTGTCTGATACGAACTCAGACACTTCCCGCAAAGTCTTTCCTTCGATGGTAACCATAAAATCAAATCCACCAGAAATCAGATAAACAGAATTTACTTCCGGATAGTTGTAGATGCGCTCAGCCACCTTGTCAAATCCCATGCCACGCTGTGGTGTAACACGCACTTCAATCATGGCAGTCACTTTTTCAATACCTGCCTTTTCCCAGTTGATTAAGGTATGATAACCACAGATAACGTGATCTCTTTCTAACTCCTCAAGGTTATTCATTACAGTAACTTCATCAGTTCCAAGAATCACTGCCAATTCCTTCAAGTCGATACGACTGTTTTTTTCAATATATGTCAAAATTTCTTCTTTCATCCTGTACTCCTTTTGTGGCATTTAGCTATGTCATAAAATGCACTTTTACTTGATTACTTTATATAACTCATCCGATTTCGGTGGCTCTAAAAATCTGCGTTCATCCTCACGCACAATCACACGGTCAGCGCCCTCAGTTGCCTTACCGATGACAGTAGCAGGAATCCCCGCTTCAGCCAGGTCATTTACCAGGCGATTGCCATCGTCGCTTGCCATAAGCATCATACCGCTCGAGATAAGCCCATAAGGATTTACGTCAAAGTATTCACAGATTTCAACCGTCTCCTGCTTAATCGGAATTTTTTTCAAATCGATTTGAAGTCCAACGCCGGAAGCTTCAGCCATCTCCCAAAGAGCTCCGTACAAACCGCCCTCTGTGACGTCATGCATAGCCGCGACGCCAGACTTTGTGGCGACTGCAGCCTCCGGTACAACAGACAGATGCGCATCCAAAGCAATCGCTCCGTCTACAAATTCTGCAGGAAAATGTTCTTTTAACTCCGCCTCTTTTTCCTTGGCGATAATGGATGTTCCCTCGATACCGATCCACTTGGTCACCACTATATCCATACCAGGTCTGGCTCCCGCCGTAGAAATCAGACATCCTTTTTTAGCCTTTCCCACGCCCGCTACATTGACAAGAGGTTGATTGACCACAGCCGTCACCTCAGTGTGGCCGCCAAGGATCTGCATATGGGCTCCGGCACAGGCGATTTCCATCTGCTCCATGATACGCTTGAGAGCAATCTCTCTAGTGCCATCCGGAAGCAGGACGGTAAGCATGACTCCGATAGGCTCCGCTCCCGCACTGGCCAGATCATTGGCAGTAATCTGGATGGCCAGCTTGCCGATATCCTTGCTGGCTCCAGTGATGGGATCAGTCGACATGACGAGGATCTCGTCCTCTCCAAGCTCTAACGCAGCGCAGTCTTCCCCCACGCCTGGTCCAAGGACTACTTCATCCCTTTTATAATGCAATTGTTTCATGACTGAACGTTTTAATACGTTTTCTGGAACTTTTCCGATCTTCATATGTATCCTCGAAATCATCTATGGCTATATATGCCACAAGGCCACTTGATTTCAAGTAGCCTTTTTTCTATCTATAAATCTGTATCTCCTGTTATTGGGCTGTAGTAGGAGTTGACGCGCCGTCTGGTTTGTCACTTCCTTCTTCATTTTGAGTAGTCGGTGTTTTTGCTGCCGCCTGAGCCGCCGCCTGAGCATCTGCTGCCGCCTGAGCTGCCGCTAAAGCCTCCGAAGTATTTGCTGCAACTGCAGCCTGGATAGTCGCCTCATCTTTTGATTCAATGGCTGCATTGATAGCTGCAAGGGAAGCTTCTGACGCTCCACCAACTCCCACGGAAATCACTTCCTTGGAAGCAGCATACTTACTGTTGTTGATGATCTTGCGTTCGGTTTCCACATCATTGACATAAGTAATCTTCCAAAGTCTGGCTGTATAACCAATATGTGGCTTTGTAGTCGTCTCGTAGTATCCAACCGGCTGGTCTGCAACTGCAACCCACTCTTTTTCAGGATCTGTCTGGCTGGTAACTTCACTGACAAATTCAATGCGTCGGTTGGAATCTCTGGTTTCCTTACCATAGATGGTAAAATAGAGCTCTCCGCCGCTGGTATAAGCATCAATATAAATCGGAGTGTCCTGATTGTTTTTGAATTGGAAATCCTTAACACCATCAGCAATAGCTGCATCCATGGAAGGTTCTACATAAGATACCACCATAGAATGGGCTGCTCTGGTCACAATCTCAAGCTCCGCGCGAAGCACTGCATTATATAAAGTCGTAGATACCTGACAGATTCCTCCGCCGTATGTCTCTACGGTAGTTCCATTTTCATAAGATCCAGCTGGATAATAGCCGTTTTCCGCTGTAGTAGGTCCGATGGCATCCGATACAGAAACTGTCTCTCCCGGATAAATCACTAAGCCATTTAACTTGCTGGCACCGTTTTTAATATTGTTGGTACGACCGTTGACCACGGTACCAAAATTGGTGTGGTAAGTACCAAGCACATCCGAGATAGTAGAAAGCTCCTCTTTTGTTCCTCTTGGCGAATCTTCTGCTGTCAAAAGTTCGATGGTAGCATCACTGCCGTCCCACTCGGTAGAAATATAATCTGCAATCTTGACTGCCGATTTGCCACTAAGCAAAGCAACACCTTCGCTTCCTTCCACAAATACGAAAGATCCATTTTCAAGCTTGACAGTATTGTCAACTGCCTCTGTGACGAGAGTCGCCTTGTTGGCTTCGAGATAAGCCTCTGCGGTAGCCGTGTCTGCTGTCAAAGAGATGGCAAAATCTTTTGTCTTGCCTGCTGCCATATCAGTCTGGGCCTTGTATCTGGCAATCAAATTGCCGTCAGTACCATAGCTTGCCGCCTTGCTGGTGACGTCAGCATTCTTCGCACAAAGACCTAATTCTTCACCACTGGCCTCAATACTGCGATCATCCACAGTAAGCGTAAATGTCACATCATCATATTGATTTGCATATTCAGATACGATAGCATTGGCTTCGTCCACACTCATACCAGATACATCAACACCGCCAATGGAAATATGGTCTGGGATCACTCCAGAAGACGCCGTCTCATCTGTCTGTGTATTTTCTTCTGCTGCAACTGGAGTCACACCCCCAAAAAGTGTCAAACCGAATGCAAGTGTCGCAGCTATAATAAAACCCTTTCTAAAATCCTTCATAAAATACCTCTTTATCAAAAATTTCAATTTTGCTGTTCCTATTTTACTCCAAAATAATTTGTATTTCCACGTCGAAAGAACCAAATATCGTTGACTCTAAAAGGCTCTTTTAGTATATTTTTTAAAGAAGAGCGGCAAGCAAAGTAGTGATCACCATACTTCCGATGACGATAAGAATGATCACCGCAGATGCAATTCTTCTTTTTTTTGACTGTTTGTAATAAGACATATAACACCTCACACTTATTTTTAATTGAAAGGACACACCCATGGCATTTCCTTTTTTAACTATTTTTATGATTTTCATTGTCTATTTGGCCATCCGCCAAAGGAGCGTCACTCGTAAACAAAACGAAACGAGAGAATCCTTTTGGGAACGGGAGTCCGCGGCCAACAATGCACCGGCAGCCGACTTGGACAACATTACATATATTACCATTCCTTTGGGAAAATTTCCACTAGGGAAAAATCAGGATGTACGAATTGTTTCCATAGAAAAAGAACTAGAAGAGCTCTCAAAGAAAAGACTTCTCAATCTCACCGGCAAAACCAACACCGAACTCAAGGAGACCTATGGTGTCAAAAATCTGCCCGCCATGCAAGCCATCGGTGAAGACTTTGACAGGCTGACCATTCTAATCAAGGATTATGGAGAAGCTCTCATCGACTTAGGACAGCTGTCCGATGCCATCGCCGTCTTGGAATTTGGCGCCGCCGTCAAAACTGACATCAGCCAAAACTACACCATGCTCGGAGATTGCTATCAAGCTTTGGGCCAAACTGCCAAGATCACCTATCTGATGCAACAGGTAGAAAGCCAAAATCTGGTCTTGGGTCCTTCCATCATCCGTCACCTAAAGGCCTTACTTCCAGAAGATTCTACTGCAAGCGATGTAAAATCACCCGAGGATATATCGTTATAAAATAAACCAGAAAAACCTGCGTCCAATAAGGACTGCAGGTTTTTTTGATAAAAAGCAATACTATATGATTCTCATAACGTTGTGGAGCATGATCTCTCCGCCAGCCACCCAAAGAAGTAAGGCTCCAGCGATATAGGCTCCAGTCTTTGATTCAAATCCAAAGTGATAACCGGTATATAATCCAGCCACAACCACAAGAATGGAACAAACCAGGATAACAACAGCCATCATAATGACTGAAGTTCCTACGAAACCGCAGGCACATCCAGCACACAAGGTATAAAAACTGGTAACTGCGATAATCTTGATATAATCACGAACGCGAATATTGTCTCTTCTTTTTTCCTGTACAAACTCACGCTTGATAGCCTTGACAATCAGGCGAATGCCAAGAAGGGCAAACACAATAGCCGCTGCACCATAGCCCACTTCCACGCCATTTTCAATAATGCCATATTTTTCCAAGGCATAGCAGGCAGCATAACCGCCAAAGAAAAAGATAATCTGAAGCAGGGTTACAATGCTGCAGGCAATAATCAGAGACTTTTTCTTTATATCAGCAAGCATAGCCCCCTCTATCTCCATTGCAGCAAAGATATCTAAACTGATACCTGCAATAATTAATATGTTTTCTATTAAACTCATGGATTCCTCCTAAACGTCTCAATGCTAAAATGACCGTGTTATAGTATAAAAAACCATCGTCTTCCCTAAAATATGCAAATTTTTTTCTCTGTAACCTTTAATTATACATTTACAGTGATTTGTATAGGAAAAGTAGCCATTTTCTAGCGAATGATTTCCACCAGAGATTTCTGTGCCATAATCATGTAGACATCTACCAGTTCTGCAATAGGCACTTTCATGCCGTTTTCAATCCACTGCAATGCCACTCCGCAAGCCATATAGGAAAAATACTTGGCCACAGCCTCCGGAGTAATCCAGTCGTAGGCAAATTTTTCTCTGATGCCTTCCTGGTTCATGTGCTGCATAATGAGCTCCATCACCAAGGCACGAAGCATCTCTTTGAAGGAATTCTGTCCCTCAAGACGTACCGCTTTTTCATAGAATTCTTTTTCATTTTCCATGGCGGTAAAAATAAAGGTAAGACCCTCACGCAAGAGACCATTGTCAAATAGAGGTTTTGCCGGTTCTATCAAGTCCTCCCTTATAATCCACTCCAAGAGTTCGTATTTGTCCTGAAAATGATTGTAAAAGGTAGGACGTATAACTCCCGCCTTGTCTGTTATTTCCTTGATTGTAATCTTGTCTATGGGTCTGGTCTTGGCTAGTTCCTTTAAGCTGTCCGCCAAGACTAGATCAATCCCATTCTTCCCTTGATTTTGCATATGTACTCCTATACCACTAAGTTCTTTATGGTAACGTTGTAGCTATCTCTTTCACTGCGCAAATTCAGCTCGATTCCGTCAAATAGACGTATGGTAGGTCTTTGCATAAAGCCTGCATGATTCTCCACCACGATAGCATGTCTGCCATCTGATAAAACCACTTCGCTTCCCACCGGATAAATGCAGAAGCTCTCTACCATAACGGCTACCACCTGCGGATCAAACTCCGTCCCAGTACGGGACATAATATATTCCATTACTTCCGCCGGCGGGTAAGCCCGTCTCCCCGGAAGTGCCGAAGTCATATTGTCAAATGTATCTGCAATTCGAAGAATGCGAGAGGTCAGATGAGTCTGACTTCCCCTGAGATGGTTTGGATATCCTCGTCCGTTGAACCACTCGTGATGCTGATATACACTCTCGCAAACCAAATCCCTAAAATTTGTTTTTTCCTTTAGGTAAGCGTAACCAACATCCACATGCTTTTTCATATCCTCGATATCTGCGATAGTAAAAGGCCGACCTCCACGCATAAGCTCCGGCTTTAAGATTGCCTTGCCAATATCATGCAAAAAAGCCGCCGTAACCAAATCTGCAAGCATAGCCTTGGTGAGTTTCATCTTGACACCCAGGATAGCGGACATGATTCCAGTATTAAGCGAATGCAAGTAGACATAATCGTTATAATTTTTTATGTCTACCATATTGTACATAACCATCTCATCGGCAAGAATTTCATCCACGACCTGTTCTACAGCTTCCTGGACTTCTATCTCTTCATCGCTAACACGAGTGCCTTCCATAGGCTTGGTAAAGAAATGAGAAATCACCCCTGCCACTTGGGATTTTACTTCCTGGCTAACCACTTCATCTAACTTGATATCATGTGAAATAGCATCCTCGATATAAACGCCTTGCATACCAAGTCGCCTGATATAGGAAATATGTTCTGTTGTAAGTTGTGTATCCTGCTTTAAAAGCATCTGGCCAGTGGCATCAAAGATTCCACGCCCCAGCTGCATTCCCTCAGCAAGATTGTCGATTGACACGTAACGCATCTTTTACCTCATGTCTCATCAAATTCCATTGTTACAAAAAAGCCCTTTGGGGTTTCCTTGATATCTACCACCTTGCCCTCTCTTGACTTCAAGCGCTCTAAAGTGGTGTAATTGCCCGACATGGCATAAGCATGTTCAAGGGTATAATAATAGGAATTTGGTAATTTTGATTCTGTCACTTTTAAAACCTGTCCTATCTGGACTAAGTTTTGTCTTTCCATTTTAAATTCCATCTGACGCATGGGATTTTCCTCTCATCAAACAAAATCGTCTATGTCTTCTTCTTTTGTAATAGTAGAATCCACGTACTCTCTGGTAGCCTTATTTACCTTATGTACGATAATCATATCTGTCAATCCATCGTAAACTAACATGATTCCGATAAATATCATGGCGAGTTTAACCAAGCCAAAGGCATTAGCTATACACAATATTCCAAAGAAGACATTGAGGGCTCCCATAAGAAGCATGGTCCACCAATTGCTGGCCTTCTTGCTTTTCCCTTCGATAGAAAGAGACAAGTCCTGTAAGCCGTGTACCACCATAAGAGCTCCGATTACCATAGGAATCACAGATGCCACGATGGCTGGATTCAAAAACATCCAAACTCCGATAACTATAATCAAAATCGAAACTATAATAGACGGATAGCTTTTTATGGCCTCCAACAACTTTGGAATCAACATAAAAAGTCCGGAAATCACAAGGATAACGGCGATAACCCTGGCAAGCATAGTAATTACTGTTGCCGGCCAAACTATAAGCAAGACTCCTAAAATCACGCTAAGCACCGCGTTAAATGTCACATCAATTTTTATATTTTTTAATTTTTCCATAAGAGGTCATCTCCTAACCAATAAATGCTTTCAATTCTTCTGCGCTAATAAGGCCAATACTCTGGTCTACCTTCTCGCCGTCTTTAAAAAGAAGAACAGTCGGCACACTCATCACACGATAAGTTCTGGCCAAATCCATATTCTCATCCACATCTACCTTGTAAAAAGAAACGGTACCATCCAACTCCTCTGCT
>CAVIOJ010000172.1:0-8347 GCA_963644225.1 Lachnospiraceae bacterium
TTAGTACAATGAGGAAATATTTATGATTATGGATTTACTTACAAACAAAATTTTTATGTCGACGGCTGCATCCTGGTTTGTGGCCCAGCTTTTGAAGGTTATTATTTCCACTGCCAAGGAAGGATTTTCCAAGGAGCGTCTGACGGGTAGTGGCGGAATGCCAAGTTCACATTCAGCTACGGTTACAGGACTTTTGCTCTCCACCATCTTAGTGGAAGGTTTTGGGGGATTTCCTTTTGCCATGGCATTTTTCTTTGCCATCATCGTTATCTACGATGCAGCAGGCGTTCGCATGGAGACCGGACGAGAGGCCAGAGCCTTAAATCGTCTGATGGACCGCGATGCCAAGGAAGGAAAGGAGCCTATTTACGAGGGCCGTTTCCGTGAAAAAATGGGACACACATATCTGGAGATCTTTGCTGGGATAGCGCTAGGGATTGTGATTACACTTTTGACATGCCAGATTATTTCTGGTTTGGTTTTATAGACACGACGGATTATTTCTAGCTTGGTTTCATAGACATGCCGGATTATTCTGGTTTGATTTCATAGATAAGTCAGATTAGCTCTGATTTTGACAGCGATGAGGGGAAAAAGGGAGTAGACAAAAAGGAAGGAAAAGAAAAAGTTATGAAAGGGCAAAAGAAAAGACGTCTACTTAGTTTGCTTTTGGCACTGAGTTTGGTTGTCACAAGCATGGAGTTTGGCAACAAGCTAATGGAGGTGCAGGCGGCAGGAGGAACTGCATTTTTAGGAACGATTAACAGTGTTGTAGTAGGACCAACGGTATCCATGGATAACGCCGGAAACTATACTGCAACAGAATTTAGTGGCGAAGTAGCGCGAGGAGCCAATGTTGGAGTGGGAGTAAACTATACTATTCCAGCAGGTAATGTTATGACCGCAGGCACTGCATATAGTTTTACCATCGAAACTAACATTTTGACTTGTTCTGCGCAGAATATTCCTATTGAGTCTTCACCAGGAGTTGTAGTTGCTAATGTATCTGTAAATCCGAATTCCGCAGATTCGCATAAGTTGGATGCCACCATTACATTTACTGCTCAAGGTGTAACTGAGGGCTTTGCAGGAAAAGCGGATGCAGCCGTGCCAGGCGGTTTTACTTTCCAGGCAAAATTCGACGAAGGAGCTTTAAACAACCGCGGAAAGAATGCCTTAAAAGTTGGCTGGGATGGTCATACGGATAATACAGGCAAGGAAATCAACTTTGCTCTTCCAACAGGAAATACAAGCCTTTCTTTGGAAAAAAATGGGGCAGTTACAGATGTGACAAATAGCATCGTCACCTGGACTCTGACAGCGACTGTTGCTGTTAGCGGATTTTCACCGGATACAGACGCATCAGGAAATGCTACAGGAACCGATACGACTGATTACAACTATGTCAATGGAATCACAATCGAGGACCAGTTGGCATATAACGGATACATGTATAACGAGATTATTGCAGATGGAACGTCAGCTACTTCGTCTGTTACTGCTACATGGAAGCATAGCGATGGAACAGCAGATACCCAGATAACAGGAGCAAATGTAGTTCTAAATTCAACCACCAAAACTCTCACCTGGACTTCTCCATCAGGAACGACCTTTAAAAATGGAGACAAGGTGGAACTGAAATTCTCTACAAAGTATAATGCTGATGCAGAAAATTTTGGCTCTGGCACCGGTACAGAGAATTTGGCAAACCATGCCGAGGCCAAGGCTGATGTACCATATTATACCAAAGATAATGCCGGCAATATCTCAGTTGCCTTTAGTGGTTATGATACTACAAATACAAAGACCGCTACTGCAGACAAGACTGTACCGATTTCAACAGGAAGCGTAGACAAAACTGGTCTTTTGGTAAGCGGAAATTCTATCAAGTGGACAGTCAATGCCACCAATTCTCTTGGCAAGGCAAATGCTACAATCAAGGATATCCTGCCAAAGGGTTTGGTATATGATTCTTCCCAAGATGTAAAGGTTTCCATTGATGGAACGGAAACTAAAGTTGATGCTGGCAAGATTACAACAAGTACCGCATCAGATGGTAGACAGATCCTTGAAATCACGATGGATGATTCAGCAACTAATAAAACAAAGACACAGACCTATACTTTCTACACCAAGTTAAAAACTGGAGAATCACCAACTAGCTCTACTTTTGAAAACGAAATTCAGATGTGGGGCGGTCCTGGACCAGGACTTCTGGTATCAAACCAGGCAAGTGTAGATACAGCCAGCTCTCTTATCACAAAGTCTGGTAAGTACAATGCCAGTACCCATACAATCGACTGGACCGTAAAACTTTTGGCAAAAGACCGTGGGCTCGGCCTTGTAACTTTAAGCGATACCATAGTACAAAATTACGGAGAGACAGGTGATAGTACCACTCAGACTTATGTGGATGGCTCTATGACCATCACAAGAGGAGCAGAGACAGCTGGGGCTTCAACGACAAATGTTTCGGTTGCTTCAGTGACGGATTTTTCAACCGCTCCAACAGGAGATAACGCTCAGCTAAAACTGGCTGCTGACAAGAAGTCTTTTGAACTAAAGTTCGACACCTCGAGTGCCAGTACAAATAATGACATCTATACCATCACCTACCAGACGAAATTGGGTGATAATGATGGTAAGTATTGGGCCAACAACAAGACCTTTAATGTAAAAAATGACTTGCAATTGACTTCTACTGCTTTGACTTTCCCAGCAAAAATTTCTTCGACAGTAAAATGCGAAAGCAAGGTATTAGAAAAGACCTGCAACTCATATGATTACACAAATCGCCAGACATCTTGGACCATCAAGGTGGATAAGAATCATATGGACTTGGGCTCTGCTGCGACAGGAGCAGATGGCAAAATCGTAATAACCGATACCCTTTCATCTACAGATTGGGATTACAACAAGACGGATTCGAATCTTCTTGTTAAGCAAGTGGTTGCAGATGGATCGGGAACAAAAGAAAATACATTAACAAAGGCTACAAGTGCGGATACTGTAGTGGATGGTACTTATTTCGTATCGTACACAAATGTAACAAGTAGCACACCAGCTACCATGACCATCACCTTGCCAAAGACTGACTCTACCTTGGTTTCTGGCACAAGTTGGATTTATACCATCAGCTACAAGACGGACCTGAAAAATGTATCAATCCTAAAGAGCAACAATGCTATCAATGTAAGCAACGAGGCAGTTCTTAAAACACCACAATATCCTGCAGGTGTGAAGGTGTCTAGCACCAAGGATATCAACAAGAGTGTTTTGAATAAGGCATTGAGTAAAACCGAGGGTCGTACCGCAACCTGGACCATCGATGTCAACAAAAACCGCGCCGATTTGAGTGATATCACTGCCATTGTCAGTGATACTTTATCTGCCGGACTTACCTATCAGGGCGTAAAAGTTTACGAATTTACGGCAAGTGCTGACGGAACAAAAACAGATGATACCAAGACAGAGCTGACAGAGGGTACGGACTACACCGCAACCTGGGATCCGGCAAGTCGTACCGTAACGATTCAGTGGAAAAATTCCGATGCCTTAAAATATCGCGCTTACCATATCGAACTTTCTACCATGGTTTTGGTAGAAGGAAACTATAGCAACGGTGTTTCTTTTGGCGGCGGAGCAAGTCCACAGATTTGGCAGAATAATGAGTCTGTCAACAACGCTATTTCTTTTAACAGTGGTTGGACCAGAGTGCCAAGGGATGCATCAAAGCTTCCACAAAATTTTGGCGCTATTTCTCTTACAAAGACCAACAAGGATGGCACGAGCAAATTGAAGGATGCCCAGTTTAAAATCGTGGGAGACGCCATCGGTGGAGAAAGCGGAGCAATAACTATTACAACAGATAGCAACGGTGTGGCAGATACCATTTTGCCAGCTGGAGATTACACCATCGAGGAAGTGACAGCAGCGGCAAATTATGACGCTTCATCAGCCGTATATAAGGATGGCGATGGAAATGTACTCCTCAAGTCAAATGGAAAGATAAAAGTGACAGTTGCAAGCCAGGCTATTTGCAATATAACAGCGACCAATGCCAGACTTGACGATGACGATAAGGGTAAACTTGAAATCACCAAGACCATCGAAGGATCTGTTACCAAAGAGGAAGCAGAGGGAGCTCTTTCCTTCAAGGTGGTAAACAATACAACCAAAGAGGAAAACGTATATCAGTTAAACAGTTTTACTTACAATGCTTCCAATAAAACATGGACCAAGCAACTGACATTGGCATCTGATGGATATACGGTTACTGAGATAGTAACGGATATTACGGGCCAGACTTTGACAGCCACTACTTATCAGTTGACTTCAAATGGCTCGAGTGGAGCTCTCACATCCGGCAAGGAAGCAAGCCTTTTGGTTACCAAGGACCAGACGACAAAGCTTGATTACAAGAACACCTATGAGGCGGTAAAAAGCGACAAGAAGGATGACGGAGAAGGCAACAAAAAGGATGATTCGAATAAGGGTGGTTCATCGGATGACAAGGATAAAAAGACAGATGATACTACCGTAACAAGTTCTGCAAATAATGCCACAAACACTTCGTTCACATCATCCTTGACAACAAGTCCAAAGACCGGAGATTACATGACGCTTGGATTTTTGGCTGTACTTATGGTCATGGAAGCTGCCATGCTCCTCTATCTTTTATTCTGGAAGAAGAGTACATACAAGAGCAAATAACCATTTGCAAGAGCAGACTGGAATTTGACAAATATCCCGCATGAGACTATAATTCACTAGTCGACGCGGGATGGAGCAGTCTGGAAGCTCGCCGGGCTCATAACCCGGAGGTCATAGGTTCAAATCCTATTCCCGCAATTTTATGGGCATCCAGATGGGTGCCCATTTTGTTTTACTTTACTAGGAAAATCTTCTATATGTCCTATGATGTAAAAATGCTATGCGAGGCTGCGACTGATGCGCGCACTCTTTGTTCTAAGTTAAAAAGGAAACACTATGGAAAACAAATTTGAATTTGCTGTGGGAGACATCGTCACCATGAAAAAACCTCATCCCTGTGGCAGTAAAGAGTTTCGCCTCCTTCGTGTGGGAGCCGATTTCCGTCTGGCCTGTATGGGCTGTGGCCACCAGATGATGTTGCCGCGCACAAAAGTGACCAAGGCATGTAAAAATGTTTTGCATGAAAATGAAAAAAAGGCTTGAAAAAACGGGTAAATCATGGTACTATATCAACTCGTGGTATATTTTAAATATCCTTGCTTTATCCATATGGGATGAGGCCAAAAGACCAAAAGGAGGTAAATCGCATGAACAAGTATGAATTAGCACTTATCGTTAATGCTAAGATCGAAGATGATGCGAGAGCAGCAGTCGTTGAGAAAGCACAGGGTTACATTACCCGTTTCGGCGGCGTTGTCAGTGAAGTAGAAGACTGGGGTAAGAAGAAGTTAGCTTACGACATCCAGAAGATGAGCGAAGGTTACTATTACTTCATCCAGTTCGAAGCAGACGCTGAAGCACCTGCTCAGATCGAGGAAAACGTTCGTATTATGGACAACGTTCTTCGTTTCTTATGCGTTAGAAAAGACGAGGCATAGATAGTAGACAAGGAGATCGTATGAATACAGTTATTCTAATGGGACGTCTTACTAGAGACCCAGATATTCGTCATGGTGGTGTAAACAACACATGTGTTGCCAGATATTCTATAGCAGTTGATCGTCGTTTTAAGCGTGAGGGAGAGCCGGATGCGGATTTCTTCAATATCGTTTCTTTCGGCAAGCAGGCTGAGTTTATCGAGCAGTACATTCGCAAGGGAACCAAGGTTGTAGTCCAGGGTGAACTTCGCAACAACAACTACACGAATAAAGACGGTCAAAAAGTTTACAGTATTGAAATTAACGCCAACAGCGTTGAGTTTGCTGAGAGCAAGAGCGCTTCTCAGTCCAACAATTCATTCGGCGGTGGTTTCGATGCTCCAGCACCTTCAGGTGATGGAGATGGCTTTATCAACATCGAGAATGGTATCGACGACGAATTACCATTCGTTTAAATTAATTAGGAGGTAGCGTCATGGCTTACAATAAATCAGCAGATGGTTCTAGAAGAAGACCTATGCACAGAAGAAAAAAAGTCTGTGTATTCTGTGGTAAGGACAACGTGATTGATTACAAGGATACAGCAAAGTTAAAGAGATACATCTCAGAGAGAGGTAAGATCCTTCCTCGTCGTATCACTGGTAACTGCGCTAAGCATCAGAGAGCTTTAACAGTAGCAATCAAGAGAGCTCGTCACGTAGCACTTATGCCTTACGTTTGCGAATAAATCGCATTTACAGTAAAAATAAAACGGGTGAATCCAATTTCGGATTCGCCCGTTTTTTGTTTTGCAAGTAGTTTAGTTTTATATAGGCAACTTCACGACAAAGCTGCTGCCACAATCCGGCTGACTATCCACGATGATCTCACCGCCATGCAGATTTATAATCTTTTTTGCCATGGCAAGTCCCAGGCCGTTACCTTGGGTCTTGTGACAGGTGTCTCCCTGATAGAACTGGTCAAAGATATGCTTTATGGTCTCTTCTGTCATGCCGCAGCCTTGATCTGTAAATGTCAGCTCGATATGTGAATCCTCTCTTCGCAGGACAAGGGAAATGCAGCTGCTTTTAGGTGAAAATTTTGCGGCGTTATCCAGTAGATTCAGCCAGACTTCTTTTAGAAGGGAAGCATTGCCCGTGTAATTGCAAGGCTCCAGCTTGGTGTCAAAAAGTAGCTCTTTATCCTTCCATTTTTGCTCTGTAACTAAGATGGACTGTCGAATCTGTTCATCCAGTATAAAGTTGCTTTGGTCCGTCAAAATGGTTTGGGACTCGATACGATTTAGCATGAGAATACTGGTGGAAAGATTGGCCAGGCGTTTGCTTTCGTCTCGAATAATCTGCAGATAATCTCTCTGTTCTTCCGGTGTCACATCGTCTTCTAGAAGCAAGTCGGCAAATCCACTGATACTAACGATTGGCGTCTTGAATTCGTGTGAAAAATTGTTGATAAAATCTTTCTTTAAAATCTCATTGCCGCCAAGTTCTTCCGCAGTTTTATTAAAGGCTCGGTAAAAATTCTCAATTTCTTGGATTTTCACCTCGTTTTCTCCATATTCCAAACGAACTGAAAAATCTCCCGAGGACAGATTTCCCATGGCCACTCCTATTTTATTAATAGGTGAAATGAGAACCCTGCGAATAGAGTAAACCATACTTATGGCAATCAGAATACAGGAAGCGTAGAGGAATACCAAAGCGCCCCCTATGCTGACGTCTCCATTGTTAAAAAAGAATCCGTGATCTGCACCGAATAGAACGATAACGGTTATGACAGTTAGATTTAAGGTGACGATGAAGAAAAGATTAAGCATAAGAAGCAAGGTCAGATTAAGTGTTCGCACGGAACTTTTAAATTTTTCTATAAATTGATTCATGACATATCCTTTCGTACGCCGCGGTAGCCGATGCCACGGATAGTTTGTATCTCGAATTCCTCCCAATCCAGAAAACGATTGCGCAGACGGTTGATATGGACATTGATGGTTTTGTCGTCACTCTCTGAATCCATGCCCCAGATTTCGTCCAAAAGTTCTAATCGGGTAAAAGTGCGCTCGGGATAGGCCAGTAGTTTATATAGAAGGTTAAACTCCTTTGGCGGCAAAATCTGGATATCGTCTCCGCGGCGAACACTGTGGGAATCGTAGTCTAAGACTACATCTCCGATGGTAATCTTGTGGTCACTTACGATGCGGGCACGGCGAAGGAGAGCCTTGATGCGAAGAAGCAGCTCTTCCTTATCTGGTGGCTTGGTCATATAGTCGTCCGTTCCTACAATAAAACCCATGCGCTTATCTTCCGGCAGGGCCTTTGCGGTCAGCATTAAAATAGGTAGAAGACTGCCACTGTCTCGAATTATCTCGGTGAGTTCGAGCCCGTCCATTTTTGGCATCATGATGTCACAAAGCAGTAAATCTACGTGGCTATGGTCTAACACCTCGAGAGCCTTTTCTCCATCTTCTGCAAAAAGCACGTCGTAACCGTTTCTTTTTAAGATGGCTCCAAGCAGCTTGGCTGTGTTTGGATCATCTTCTGCAATTAAAATCTGAAACATACTTTTCCTCCATATTATCAACTCGTTCGGAGAAATCCTCTCCTTTAAAATGTAACTTGATTATATCATAGGAAAAATAAACGAAAAATAAACAAAAACGTTAACTTAAATTTTATCTTGCCGTCTTAACATAAGACCTGTTGAAAGCTAGGGAGTCTTCAAAAGAAAAGTCTTGCAAAAAAATTAGACTCGGAAGATTCCCT